>JAZQWE010000111.1:0-9693 GCA_045632225.1 Eubacteriales bacterium
TTATAAATGGCGTTGTAAAGGACATCAAGATAAATTGCATATCCGTCGGCATGTGGGTGGAGATTATCGTCAGAAAGGAAGTTGCCGTTAATTGCTTCTTGGAGAGTAAGCGCATAAAGGTCAATAAAGGTATATTTATCACTTGTTTTAGCAAGTGTTTCAAGCGCCTTAATTTGATATGCGCGCACGCTGATTGCACCATATCCCAAGGTGGAGGGGCGGTGAGTTGCGGTGGTTGCATATACTTTTGAAGTTGTTTCAAGCTCGCCAAAATCCTTGAGAAGTTGCATATATTCCTCATAGAAACGGTCAAGCTGACCGCGACCGCCCTGAATTACGCCAGCATCATTTGTACCAAGACCAACGATAAACCAATCGGCATCAGACTCAAGAGCGAGAACATACGCAAGCATATCATTGTAATACTGACCATTATAATCTTCAACTCTTGTACCGCTACAACCGTAGTTGCCAAGAATTACATCCTTGCCTTCGCTGTCAAGTTTCTTGAGAAGCTGTGCAGGATATGACAAAAGCTGACGACTACCGGAAGAGTTGCCCTCGGTAATGGAGTCACCAATGCAAGCGATGCGAAGCGGCTCTTCGTATGTAATTGTTTCTCCGTTTACAACATCAAAACGCTTGACTGAAAGGTTGTCATTTGCAGCATAAGTAAGAGTTGCAACATTTGTGCTACCCTTATATGCCTTTACCTGAGTTGCATCAAGAGTGGTGTCAGCGGCGAAAATTGCGCTTCCTGAAATCGAAAGATTGTAATTACCTCTCAAAAGAATGGTGTATACAGAGGCATTCTGGAAAGCGTTAATTTCACAACCGTTAAAAGTGCCGCCGCTTATATTGATTGAAATGTCACCGTCGCAAACATAATACTTTTTGTCCGACTTTGTAACTTGCGAAGCGGCGCTTGCATTTGTGCTTGCTTCACCAATATGACCTTGCGCGTAAATTGGAGAATTGAAAGTACCGCCATTGATAGTGAGAGTAGCATTGTCAGCAAGAATGGAATTACCGGAAATGCTGAAAATAGAATCAATTTTAATAGGATCATCTGCGGTATAGTCAACAGTTGTACCAAATGTGCCACCGTTGATTGTAATGCTAACAGGTGCGGCAATGGAGCCAACGATTGCCGCATGATTTGCGCGGCGATTACCGCCATGGAATTTGGTAAAAGTACCGCCGTTTACTGTAATTGAATACGGAATTTCTGCAATACAAGCTGCATTATTTTTAGCATTAACCTCGATTTCGCCCAAAGCATTTGTTCCGTTTTGCGCACAGTCAACACCGCCGTAAAAAGAGAGTGAGCCGTTTACAACAACATTTTCAGTAAATAAAACATTGTTGTAACCACCAAAAATAATTCGTTCACTTTCAGTTGCAATAGGGCAATCAATTGTTATAACATTATCATTTGTGTTTTTTTCAAAAGTAATGTTGCTATTTAAAACAAGTTTTGCACCATTTTCCGCGGTAATGGTTAAAGAACCGTTTTGTTCTGGAATGGTTGTGGCGGTGCCAACGGTATAGCCGCCAATAATAACGATTTTGCCTCCGCTTTTGCCAAGCGACTCGGCCGCATCAATCAATTTGCCAAACGGGAAATCATGAGTGCCTATGCCGGTTCCACCGTCTTTAACATATACTGTATTTTCAGCAGCAAAAGAATTGATAATCATAGCTAAACAAACCAATGAAATAATTGATAAAATTTTTAAAAACTTGCTCATAAAAACCTCCTGGAAATGATACTTTAATCATAAATTATGGTTAAGCATATTTCAATATAACATTTATATTTTCATTATTTATGAAATGTAATTGTGAAATATGAAATATGCTTACCAGCGTTCAGTAGCCTTGTATACAACCTCGGCGCTAACGATTGTCAATCCGCTTTCGCCAATTGCAAGAGAAACGATATTTTTATCCTGATTTAAAATTACCGGTATGTAAACGCAGTTGGAGTTACCCGAAGGGGTTTCGCTTGAAGTTTTATAAAACGGGACAACACCGTAATTTTCATCAGCATTAAGACTTACTTTTACATCACAAATAGAAGATGAAGAGTTTGCAAATGCAAGTTTCAAAAACGCTTCTTTATCAAGTTTTTTGTTAACGGTGATATTTGCAACTCCGTTATTCACTTCAAACTCTGCCAATGCGGCAACTTTTTCTTCAACTTTTTTGATAATTATATCATCAACAATGGCATATTTAAATGGACTAACGCCTTTAGGAATATAAATACCAAATTCCATAGTTTCATTTGTAGCAGTGAAAACAAACTCGCGCTTTGCAAATATATCTGTATCATAAACAGTCACATATTTAATATTTGTACCGTCACTCACATACATAAATGCAGTAGTTTTAGCGGTTGTGCGAATAAATGCGCTTGCAGAATATTGCTTGCCGACCTCAAGTGAGGTTATTTTTTTAGAAAGTCGGCTTTCTGTATCAGCATTTCCGCTGAGTTTTGCGCTATACTTGCCGGTGAAGTAATTTCCGTCGCACGAAACAGTTCCCTGCACGGTATATCCGTCAATGTTGCCGCTTTCAAAGCCTTCGGTAAATTCAACTTTAGGCTCCGCAACCCCGCTAACAGGAATGTAATAATTACCGTTTTCAACTTTACCGCCATTTTCTTTGAGAACACGCTCGAAATTGCGTTGGAGCAAGTCCAAAAGGTCGCTTAATTTAAAATATTCCGGGAGATTCTCTGCATGCATCCAATAACCTTGAGCAATATCTTTGTTAGAGCGGTTATAAATTACGCCATTGCCGTTTTGCCAAAGCATATTATTCATTTTTTCCTTGTCAGCGGTGGAAATTCCTAGATTATTCCATCCTTGCAAAACGCCGACAACGCCAAGGCCAACAGCACATGCGCTCTCGCCGCCATTGCCCTGAAGCGCCAAAATCTTGCATGTTTCCATGTAGTCGCCATTGCCGTAAAGAAGTCCCATTACAATGATTGATGAGAAAATTGACGCCTCACTCATGCTATCTTCTTTATCGTATTTAGGTAGATAGAATCTATCTTGACACTCAAGAAGTCCCGCACGCCAATCCGTGGGATTTGATGCATGGATTTTAAGGCATTCTTCGACAACATAGCGCTCCCAAGTGCCTTCTGGAATGATTTTTGCAGATTTTTGAATTATTGTTTCAATGTCTTTTTCTACATAGGCAAGTGAATATACCGTTGAAAAGAATTCTGCCCAAATTACGGGGTCGCGATTGCTTGTTACCTGAGCGAATGTGTTGGTAAGGTCAGCAGCAACACCCGGCATTCCTGCAGAAATCATACCTAAAGTTTCGTTTTCAATGATTGGCTCACCGCAATATGAATACATGTTGCCGTATTCGCGGTTGCCAAGATACGAGGTAAAATAACCTTTTTTAGCAAGTTTGTATGCTCCGTAGGTATGATGACCGCCACCCATGTCATAGATGCAGTAATCTGCCCAAGAATTTGATATTACATCAGAGGCAAACATGCCATATTTGGCATACATATCTTCAATCATAAACTGACTGAAGTAGTCGATACTATAGTCATCATCAATCCAAATTTGCCAAAGACCGAGTTCTTCATTATATGTATGCTTGTCCTCGTGTTTATTATGAGCGTTGTCACCTGCATAGGGGCCGTTTAAAAACGCAAACCAATCATCCGGCAAATTAAAGCGCGGTACGCCATTTAAATACACCATTTCATAACCGGTAAGTACGCCGGTAATTTGGGAAAGCATTCCGCAAAGAGTTTTATCACGATATGTTTCTACGGGAAGCACATAATAGCCGTTTTCAATTACTGCCTCTTTTAAAACAACTTCAATTTTGTTGCCATTATTTAAGACAAGCAAGGCGGCATCTGCCGCCTTGCTTAAATCTTCTGCTTTAAATACTTCTGCGTTAATGAGATTATTTGCAACATATTCTCCGTTTTTGGCAACTGAATACAAAGTAGCAAAGCAAATTTCAAACGCATCGCCGCGAGTGAAATATGCAAGTGCCGCTGTGTTTTCTTTTATGCCGATTTTATTTGCGAGAGTAAACGGATTGTTCCATACAAACTCACCCGCGGCATCGCTATAACCAATTGCGCGCAAAAGAAGAGTAAGGAACTGCGCCTCGTCTACTTTGCCGTTAGGGTCAAATTTTGTTGCGGTTCTACCGCTCGTGATTTTATTGGTGTATGCGTATCCGATATAGTTATCAGCCCATGAGGGAACATCTGTAAATGGATGTGAGTAAGTTCCGTTTTTTACCTCGTTTTCCTTGCCGAGGAAACGAATAACCTGAACGATGGATTCTGCACGGGTAAGACTTCCGGCTTCATCAAAATTGATTTTTCCGTCAGCGGTTGTTCCCTTACCTGCAAGTAAATTTAACTTATTAAGGAAAACAGCGCACATATTCGGAGTGGTGAGTTCGGGCTTTACCAACGACTTTTCTTCACTAACTTTCGTAAAAAGTGCCGCTATATCAGAAAAATTAGCATTTTTCTTGGCATTTTCACTTGCATTAAGGGTAGTTCCGTTAGTAAATGTAACCGTTCCAACAGGTTTCATTGAGGGGCAATCCCAATAGAACTTTCCGATTGTGCCACCGTTCCAATTCAAAGTGAAAGAAGCGGCGGTCATGGTTTGAGTTGAACCGTAGAATGTGGAAATTTTCGCATTATCGGCAAGTGTCAAAGTAATGTTACCAAGAGTAGCACCATCTATATTAGCACCGGTTGCATTAAATGTAGAAACAGATGCATTTCCACCGATGTAGACATTAGCATTGCCATAAGTACCTGCAATAGCACGGTTAGCTGTAACGATATATATCTTTGATCCCGAAAGAACTTTGATATTGATTTCTCTTGTATCGTTCAGTTTGGTTTCTCCAACCTTTGAATAATATCCGCCGATAATTGTAAACGAGCGAGCAATTGTAGCACCGGTAAGTCCTTCACCACCGCTTATATTTACACCTTCACCAACGGTGAAAGGATAGTGACGAGCAACAAACACAACGCCGCCGTTGCTACCGCTGTTAGCACTTACAAGATTGATATTTTCAAATTTGGTTTCGCAAACACTACCGTAGCAATACGGCATAAAAACAAATTCAGCACCGCTCTTGCGGTAATCAACGCCGTCATAAACAGATGTAAATGTTACACTTCCCTCATATTCTCCATCGTAAATATAATTTGCTTTAGGAGTTGTAAAAGTGCCGCAGATAACGATTGTGCAATCCTTAGTAAGGTCTATTGCTTCATAAGCATCAAGGAAATTACCAACAGCATCGCCCGCGCTCTTACCGGTGCCCATGCCGCCGTCTTTCAAAAAGACAACTGTTCCCTTTTCTGCTGTAACGGAGTTGTTAACTGTTTTCACTTCATCAAACTGCGACGCAATATCAGCAAAATTCGAACGATTCTGCGCCTTCTCTGATGCATTTAAGAGAGTGTTTTCAAAGCTCACAACACCGATTGGTGACATATACGGACAATCCCAAAAGAACTTTGAAATCGTACCGGAAATCCAATTGAAAGTTAATTCGCCTGCACTCATAGTCTGAGTTGAGCCATAGAAATTTCCAATTGAAGCATTGTCTTTGAGGGTTATGTTAATATCACCGAGTTTAGAGCCGTCAACACCGGCACTTGTTGCATTAAGTGTAGGGACTGACGCATCGCCGCCAACAGTAATATTTACATCTCCGTATGTACCGACAATATTGCGGTTTGCACCTACAATATAGATATTAGATCCGGACAAAACGGTGATATTGATGTCGTTTGTATCACTTGAAAGAGATGCACCTACAGACTTGTAATATCCGCCGATGATGGTAAATGACTGCGCAATTTTTCCACCGTTGAGATTTTTGCCACCACTAATGGTAACACCGTTGCCAACAGTAAAAGGATGATGCTGTGCAACAAAAACAACGCCACCGTTAGTGCCGTCGGGGTTTCCGCTTTCAAGATTGATATTCTCAAACTTTGTTTCACAAGGGCAAGCGAAACAATACGGTGCAAAAAGATATTTTGCTCCGTTTGTGCGATAGTCTACACCGCCGTATACGGAAGTAAATGTAACGCTACCACTATACTCACCTTCAAAAGCAAAGTTTTTGAAAGGCACTTTGTATTCGCCGCAAATTACTACCGTACAGTCTTTAGAAAGGTCAAGCGCTTTATATGCCGCTTCAAGCGAGCCAACGGCCGCATCTGCACTTGAACCGTTGCCGCTGCCGTCATTTTCAAGATAAACAACGGTCATTTTGTCCGCCGCGCTTATCGCAAAGGTAAAGCAAACAGACAACAATAAAAGCACAGTTATAAATAATAAATTTTTCTTCATAAAAATCTCCTCTTAATTTCCAAGTCTTTTTGAAAAGATTTCGTTAATTTCTTCGATTTTACTTTCGGCAATCAAGCGTTTGCTTTCGTAAATAGTGGTAAGAGTCTTGCCGGATGTATAAATGGTACCGAGTTCGTCTTTAAGTCCGGCGATATTGTAGTAAGCGCCTACATCAAAGAGCAAACTGTCAAAGATAATATCAAGCATTTCAGAACTTTCAGCATCACGCGCATACTTACCCTGAAGAGTTTTATCATAATATGCAGGGGTGAGAAGTTCATCGCCTAAATACGCAAGTTCCTCAAGCACAATTCCGATGCGATCAAGTCCCTCGTTAAGTACGGGAACGCATACAAACTGTGAATGCCAAGGGCTGACAAGATTGAAATAATCGCTTTGATTTTCGTCATACTTGGGATAAGGGAGGATGCCAAAATTATTTTCCATCTGACGAAGTTCGTCGGTATAGAACATCGTATGAGAATAGAACAACGCCTGGCTGTTATTAAACATACCGATACGCTCATCACTTGATGCAGAACCCGAAATATCCTGATAGTTATATGTTGAAGAATGGTTAAGAATGTCAAGATATCTGCTATAAAGATTTTCTGTTCTTTCATTGTAAAGGGTGAGCGTGAGCTGTCCATCATCATTTATTGAACAAATCTTTTCACCTGTTGCAGATAAAATTGCAAGGTGGGTATCACGGGGAGTCAAGAATCCAAATACATCGTTTTTATCAAAAACGGAGTCATTATTCTTATCATTACCAACCGCTTTGCTCATTTCGGCAAATTTCTCAAGTGTCCAATTGCCGCTCTTTACAAGGTCATAGGGATTGGCAAGGCCGTATTCATCTACCATGTTTTTGCTGAAGAAAAGAGTATAAACACTACGGTTGTCAGAAAGAGAAATCTCGCCGGTTGTATAATACATCTTGCCCTTCATGGTAAGATCCTTGTTTGCTTTCTGATCCCAATAATCATTTTCAAGATTGACATACGGGATTTTATTCAAATCCGTCAAAAGACCGTTATAAGCGAGAGTCGCTACATCGTATGTACCAATCATAGCGGCATCATAGTTGGTGTAACCCGCCATTACTTCGTTATAAATTTTTTGGAAGCCTTTGCCGGAACCCATGGTAGACTGTGATGCAACAATATCATCTGTTGTGAGTTCTACACCGTATTTTTCTTTGATTTTTTCACGGCGCTCATAAATTGCAATATCAACTACTTCAGAAGAGTCTTCATCTGCCTCATAGTCATTCCACTTCCAGTTAGCGGCAATCAAAATATTAAAATTACCGTCAATATCTACAGTAGAAGGATCAGGCAACACGGGGCCGTCAACGGTTGTGGCCTGACTTGTATCTACAACTGTTTGTGTGGGAGCACCGCACCCGCTAAAAAGTATCAAGCACAAAAACAGAGAAACAAAAAGTAAAATATTTTTCATTGCATTCTCCTTTAAGTTAATCAAGGGGACGAATTGTAGGCATGAAATCAAGTTTTCTGATTACATCAGCAGTAGCGCTGAGCAACGGCTGTTCCCTTGAAGAGAAAGTGGCATATTCATCAACGCAAAGCCACATACACGAGCCGAGATAAGGACCCATTATTCTGTGCATGCGACAGTACGGTCCGGATGAGAGGAACAAAAACGGAACTTTAAGTTCTTTCTTTAATTTTCTTGTAATCTCAAGATTTGAAAACATCTCATCCTCGGTATGCGAGCCGGTAACAAATTTTACAATGTCAACTCCACGGCTCTGCTGTTCAAGAGCAAGCTCCAAAACCTGCTCTTCGTTCATATATTTTAAAACATGAGAGGACATAAGCACTTCGCCGCCCATTTCATGAATTTCATATATAAGTTTCTTTTGTTTGTCAATTGCAACGGGATTTTTAGTAAGTTCTCCGGGAGTTTTGTCAAATGTATCTCCCATAATATCCACAAGAGTTGCACCGCATTTAAGGTAAAGTTTGTGCCACTCCATGCATTCCTCATCGCTAAGTCCCTTATTATGTCCGCCGCGATAACTCGTAACATAAATCGGTTTATCACCCATATATGAAAACATCTTTTTAAGTGTGTCTTCTTTTCTAAACTCGGGTTTAATAGCTTCCATCTGTACGCCAAAAGCATCAGGGTTATCATACATTGCATTTCTTGTATGTATTACGCAGTCAGTTGGCGTTTCAAAAATAAGCATATCTACTAAAAGCGGTTTCTTATGTCCTAAAAATGTCGGTTTCATACAATACCTCCATAATATACAATATTTTACGATAATATTGTACACTATTATTTATTGTGCAACAATACGAAAAACGATAAACTTTTTATAAAAAACGATACCAATTTAAACGATTTTGAGAATACTACTTGATATTTTTTATCAAAAATGATAACATGGTAAAAAACTCACGAGGAAGACGCAATGAATTCTCTTGAAAAAATCGTAGTAACCGAACTTCACAGCGTTATGAATTTAAAAAATCCAAAATTTGAAAACCTAAAAAAGAACAAGCGAAGTGTTCATGGACTTTGTTTCCCGATTTCGGGAACTATGGTTTACTATCACAATGGAAAAGAAATCATTTCAGACAAAAAGCATGCTGTGCTGATTCCGCAAGGTGCTACATATACATACAGTTGCATAGAAGAGGGAGAGTTTCCGCTTATTAACTTTCACACAACTGATTCTTTTTGTCCTGAGGAATTTATTGTTTATGAAATTGATGATTCGACCGACTATATCAATCATTTTAAAGAACTTGAGAAAATAACGCTTTTAGCACCGCTAAACGGGCATTTGAAGGCGATAAAAATCATATATGAGATTTTAATTCGCCTGCATAAAGTAAATTTAAATAAATATTCTGCATCTTTTAATACGATTCGCCCCGCGGTTAACTATTTGCAAAATCATTTTTCCGATTTCGGAATCACCAATAAAATTTTAGCAGAAAAAGCGATGATTAGTGAAGTATATTTCCGAAAACTTTTTAAAGAAAATTTTGGAATTTCTCCCAAACAATATATTCAGGATTTGAGAATTCTAAAAGCTAAAAATCTACTTAAAGGCAATCTTTGCTCATCTGTTTCAGCCGTTGCCGAAGAAGTCGGTTTTGCCAATGTATATCAGTTCTCTTCTGCCTTTAAAAAAGCAACCGGTTTTACTCCAAGCGATTTTGTAAAACACTTTAAATCAACCGAAGAGTTTTAAAAAAAGCACCGAATTCGGTGCTTTTTTTAAAACTCTTCGGTTGATTTAAAGTGTTTTACAAAA
>JAZQWE010000112.1:0-9398 GCA_045632225.1 Eubacteriales bacterium
GAGCATATATTTACAATGCTGAATTCGCACAGACATACGATCCCACAGCAGGTGCTCTTAAAACCGCTGATTTGGTAGTATTCCCGTTTGGCAACTCACACAGCCATGCCATTCGCGGCGGTGCGCAAAACTTCTTTACAAGCCTCACCGTGGTATATAACGCAGATTCTTTTGCCACAACATATACCGCAACACGCCTTCGCGATTCGCTTGGCGGCGGCAATAATTTCGCAATGGAAATTTTGAAGAATGCTACTTGCACATCTCAAAGCGGATTGCATACTCCAAATAACGGAACAGTTGTGCTTGCCCCCACTTGCAAGGGCGAGGGTAGCATGAAGTATATTTGCACAACTTGCGGCGCATCTTATCACGAAACAATAGACAGGCTTGGCCATGATTTTTCTGCACAAGAAATCTTCAAAGCGGCAACATGCGTTTCCGAGTCGATTTATGTAGAGGTTTGCCAAAACAGCGATTGCGGATATATTGCATACGCTTTGGTCGGTGCACCGACCGGTGTTCACACATTTGATGCAAATGATGTTTGCACAGGTTGTGAAAAAACCAAGCAGGATCTCTGCAACCACCAAAATCTCACACAGCCTACCCCTTATACAAGCGGTTGCGGCACCGGTACAATTCATAACTGTATTGACTGTCAGAAAGAGTTTATTAACATCGAAGGTGCAACTCACAACTACGGAAAGTTTACTGTTACCGTAACACCCACCGAAACAACTCCCGGCGTTAAGAGCCGCAGCTGCAGAAGTTGCGGTAAAGTTGACACAGCGCTTATTTATGCCGATGGCGGAGTCAGCGCACCCGAGGCGGTTGCTACTAATGCAGACGGTTCTATTTCCGATGTAAGCGTTAACAATCTCAAACTTTCCAAAGTTCAAAAAGAGGCACTCAATGCACTTCTTCAGAACACAAACTACGGTAGTGAAGTTAAAGTTTCATATACTACAAAGGGTGAGGGCACAAACATTGTTTACAGCATCCCTCTTCCCACCGAGTACGCTTCAATGAGCAATCTTAAAATCGTTGTAAAAGACGATGACGGCAAACTCCACAGCGTTGATTTTAAGATTGAAAAAGGCTACATCGTATTTGTATTCTAGTAAAAAATCCACCCGCAAGGGTGGATTTTTTGTGTTTTTGTTATTTTTTACTGAAATATTTAACCCCGAACTCGACAAATTTTTTTGATGCATTTGTTAGTTCAAAATCCTTTGGCCATGAGGCGTAGACCGTTCTTGAAATCTCGAAATTTTCAAGCGGGAGCAATTTTATTTCGCTTGTATGTATCGACGGTGTTGACACCTCAGGGCAAAATGCAATACCAAAGCCTGCTTTTACAAATTCCGCCACGGAGGAGTCCTTTGAGCACTCAATAATTGTATTGGGTTTATAATTGTATTTTTTGAAATATTCATCAAGCCAAAATTGTTCAGGCGCTTTGTAAAAGCCGATTATCGGCTCTGATTTTATATCATCAAATGCAAGCGCCGTCTTTTTTGCAAGCGGCGAGGAGGTTGGTACCGCCACCAAAATTCGCTCTGTGAAAAAAGGGACGGAGCAAAAATTTTCTTCACCCGCAAAAGGTTTAGCGGAAATGCGCAAAAAGAAACTACCTTTTTGTTCGCGGTTTACCATTGGAAAAATTACATTGCAATCGGGGTTCTCCTTTTTAAATGCGGCAATCATGTGAATAAGCGGCGGAGTACCTTCGCGTAAAATAAGACTGACGGTGTTATCGTGCAAATCTTTTACACTCACAATACCGTCCTCAATTTTTGAAAGCGCTGTGTCAATGTGAGAATAAAACATTCTGCCGTAATCGTTGAGTGCAATTTTGTTGCCGTTTCTTGCAAAAAGTTTTGCGCCGATTTCTTTTTCAAGTTTTGCAATGGTATGACTGATTGATGACGGTGGAACCATGTATTTCTTTGCCACAGCCACAAAACTCTCATTTTTTGCCGCATCGCAAAAGTATTTAAGTTGTAAAAGTTCCATATTAACACCTCAAGAATGAATTTGAATTCATCTTATTATACATTATAGTATTATTGAAATCAATATATAATTGGGCTATAATTATAATGTACAAATAATTTTTCAGGAGGCAAACCATGAAAAAGACAGTATTATTCATTTTGGCATGTATCTTTGCGGCGCTTTGCATATCTGCAAGTGCGGCTGATGACGGATACATGACATTTACCCCTTACGGCATTTACAAGACGGCAGAGCCGCTTGATGCGGTTCCCGTAACATACGAGGCGTGGGTTAAAATCCCTGCGGGACGCACTTACGATTCGGGTATTGTTATCGGCAATAGCCGAAGCTCGCACTATCATTCTTTTCAAATTCATGTTTACGAAAACAGCGCACCTTTGATTAAGTTCATCACCAAAGTGCCCGATACCAAGGGAGCTTCAAAGACATATACCTTTGCCAATGCAAACTTGGCAACGGGGGAATGGGTGCATTTCGCGATCGTAGCTGATGCGGCTAACAAGACCATCAGTTGCTATGTAGACGGCGAGCTTGTGCAAACCGCAAGCTATACCTTTGAGCCACAGCTTTCTCCCGAGCCGCTCGTGCTTGGCGGCGATAACGGTACCGGCAACGAGGATTATTTCAAGGGTCAACTCCGCGGGGTTACTCTTTATTCCGATGTCCGCACCGCAGATGAAATCAAGGCGGACATGGTGGCGGTTGATACCGCTGATGAAAATCTCATGGCGCACTATGACCTTACAAACGCCACCTTCGGTGAGGATATCGCTGATGGCGCGGGCAACTATGATATGATTTATGACCCTTGGTTTTATTCGAGAGAGGATGTAACCGATTTTGCATATTCCATGGCTATTATCGGTGACCAGCAGGTGGTTTCCATTAAATATCCCACACTGCTCCACGAAATGTATGACTGGATTTTGGCAAACAAGGATAAGCACAGAATCAAGTATGTAATGGCGCTTGGCGACATTACAAACAATCGAGATAATGTCAGCGAGTGGACACTTGTTGCAAATCAGTTTAAACGCCTTTCGGGCATTTTACCGATGGCTATTTGTCGCGGCAATCATGACTACAGCGACCCGTACAACTCCTATATGAATTTTGACGGGTACACCTCGGATGTTGTCGGCAGATATGAGGAAGGCAAACTTGACAACCACTACAAGACCATTAAAATCGGCAAAACCGACTATCTCTTTATGGTGCTTGACTACGGCCCTAAAGACGAGGTGCTTGAATGGGCGGGTCAGGTAACTGCGGCACATCCAAATCACAAGGTTATTGTAATCACTCACGGTTACATGAACGATGACGAAACTACCACAGGCCCCTATGACTCTACTGCTCCTACTACCAACTACGGTTATAATGACGGTATTGATATGTGGGAAAAATATGTCCGCAAGTATGAAAACATAGCAATGGTTCTTTCCGGACATATCGGAACTGACTACACCTATGCAACAAAGGCGGTCGGCGACCATGGCAATATTGTTACACAAATGCTTATCAATCCTCAGGGTATTGATATTTATACCCCCACGGGTATGGTTGTTATGTTCTACTTTAACGAAGAGGGTAACAAGATTACAGTTGATATGTATTCAACCATTCTTTCAAAGTATTACGGCAAAAATAACCGTCACACCTTCTATGTAGGCGAGCGTAACGGCGATTGCAACGGCGACGGCGTTGTAAATGCTGTGGATGCTGTTGCGGCAATTTCCAACGCGCTTGGCAAGGCAGAATATAAGAACGCCGATGTCAACGGTGACGGAAAAGTAACAATGTTTGACGCGTTGACCATTATGCAAAATGCGGTGAAGGGAGAATAACAATGAGTAAGAAAATACTTTTAACAGTACTTGCTTTTGCGCTTGCGCTTTCACTTTCCATCTTTGCAAGCGCGGCAGAGATTACCTCTGCGGATGATTTGCTCACGCTTATGAATACTCCTTCAATGTGGGCAGACGATTATGTACTTACTACCGATATTAACCTTGCGGATGCAACAAACGGGCTTCTACAGACTCCCATCGGAAATACTGAAACGCTTTTTACAGGTACTTTTGACGGTGACGGACATACCATCAGCGGTATCGAAATAAGCGGTGGCGCAAGGGTGGGGCTTT
This sequence comes from Eubacteriales bacterium, assembly GCA_045632225.1. Taxonomy (GTDB): domain Bacteria; phylum Bacillota; class Clostridia; order Oscillospirales; family CAG-272; genus UMGS902. The sequence goes on from JAZQWE010000112.1 coordinate 4,167, forward strand.
TTGGCTTTGCGGCAAATGCTACAATCAAAAACCTCACCATTTACGGTACTGTTACCGGTACCGGCAACGCAGTTGGCGGTTTTGTAGGCCATGTAGATACTGCGGCAATTACTATTGAAAACTGTGTAAATCATTGTACAGTCAGCGGCGTTGACTCAGTTGGCGGTATTATAGGTCGCGTTGAAACAAACTCCAGCGTTGTTAATATCAGCAAATGCGTAAACTACGGAACAATCAGCTCCACACGCTATGCGGCAGGTATTGCAGGTTTCCATTCACAGACAAACGGTGCAACTACCATCGAAAACTGTATCAACAAAGGTACAATTTCCGCTTCAACTTCTTATGCGGCAGGTATCTCTGCATATTGGCGCGTATATAGCGGCGCGGCAGACAAATGCTTTGTGCAGGATTGTATGAACGAAGGTAGCGTAACTGTTACAGGCAGTAGCGGCTATGCAGGCGGTATCATAGCATACGGAAGCAATAAAAATTATAAATATACCATTACCCGATGCCTTAACACCGGCTCTATTACCGCGTCAAAGTACTCCCGTCCTATCGCGGGTACTGTTTCCTCGGCAACCAACACCGCGGGTCAGTTCAATAACTGTTACTATACATCAACTGACGAATATACTGCTGATAGCTACGGTGTTGAAACCTATGTTGCAGATTTCAGCAACGCGGCAAACTTCGCAGGTCTTGGCGAAAACTGGATTTTAGCTAACGGATATGCTCCTGAACTTAAAGTTCTCCATGACCATGACGAAAATGCTCCATATATAATTGTTGGCGACAAGCATACCAAGACTTGCTATTGCGGCGAGGTACTTGTTGACCAAGAGCACAATTTTGTAAACGGCGTTTGCGATAAGTGCGGTGCACAGGACATTCCTTGCGCTCACGAAAACAAGTATGAAATTGTAGAAACCGTGGCAACATGTACCACAGTTGGCTCAAAATACGAATTTTGCCCCGATTGTAACATTGCTGTGAGCGATTTTATTGAAATTGCAACTGACAGCGAAAATCACAGCGGCAATGCACTCACTATGGCATTTACAAACGGCGCCGTTACATACACATGTGCATGCGGTGCGGTTGTTTATACCGATACTATGCTTCTTGACACAGTTTATGTGAGCGAAAACGGTCTTGAACTTGTTGGTGCCATTACCGAAATCGGTACAGCGGCGGCGCCTTTCAAAAACTTTACCGATGCTATGCAGTATGCGGCATATTTAGGCAAGGATGTAACAATCAATATCCTTGACAGCGCCACAACTCCCGAATATTATGTTACTCCCGCGTTTGATGCAACCGTTACCGTAACCGGCGGCAAGCTCATCACAAATAACCGTTTCGTTATGAACGGCAAGTTCGTGTTTGAACATATTGAAATTGCCCCCACCATTACTCTTGTTATGGCGGCAAAAGAGCATAAACTCGTGATGGGCGAGGGTATTACCGTGTCCGGCAGCAGTATTTACCTTGTCGGCGGTTATGAAAGCGGCACTTGTGCAAACAGCAATATTCCCGCAAGCGGCTATACATCTGATATTACTCTTCGCTCGGGCTCTTACGGTGCAGTAGGTGGCGGTAACCGTTACCTCAGCGGCGCTTATTCGGGCACAATCAAACTCACCATTGGCGCAACCAACGAAAATGACACACTTGAAATTACAAGTACACTTACAACCGCGTCTATGAATGCCGAGGGCGGCAATGGCGTAAATGCAACGCTAATTATCGACGGCCCCGTGTTTATCAACAGTTTTTGCCCCGTCAGCCATGCGGGTACAGCAAACGGACGCTTTGATATAGACATTGTTGTAAAGGGTGCGGCAACTACAATGCCCGAAAAACTGTATTGGCGCGGTTCTGACTATCTGGTAACTGTTTATGCGGATAACCGCGTTGACGGAGCAGAGGATTTTGCGGCAACAGTAGTCGGCGCTGAAAATGTTTTGCCTTACAAGCGTTACTGTATAAAGGTTAACGGCGAGCATCCCGATGCAAACGGCGATACTTTTTGCGACGATTGCGGCTCCTCTGTTTTCTGTGAGCATGAAAGCGGCGAGTGGAGAGAAACCGTAGTAGCAAATTGCGCAAATGCGGCACTTTACACATGGTATTGCTATGATTGCAAGGAACTTGTTGCAGATAAAACACAAAGCGGCGAAAATCTTGACGGCGAAAACCATATCAGCGAAGATTTTACATGGCAATATGCAGACGGAAAGTATTTTTACCGTTGCACCGCGTGCCAAAATGATGTAGAAACCGAAAATACCGTTTATGTTTCACAAAACGGTGACAACGCACTTGACGGTACTACTGCGGCAAAAGCCGTTGCAACCGTGGAGGAGGCTGTTGCCCGTCTTGCAAATGTTGGCGGTACTGTTGTAATCTGTGGCGAATATAATATTTCCGGCAATATCACTCTTCCTGAATACAAGGAAGAAATCACTATCAGCGGTTTTGACAATGCGGGCGAATATGGCTCATTTAACATTTCAAAGAACGCTGTAATCACTCTCGGCGGCGCAACCAAGTTTGATAAAATCGGTTTTGGCGGTAGCGCGGTATACATCTTTGAGTGTGCTTGGAACGATACAACATTCGGTACTGTACAGCCCTACGGAGATGCAACCGCATATATCATTTTGGGTAAGTATAACCTCACCGAAAATGATGATGCAACCGTAGCCGCAACCCTCAATATTACCGAGGGCACATCGCAAAGACATACCGTCGCAGGCTCACGCTATGTTGAGCGATTCTATGCATATATCTATCTTGGCAATCTCTTTGGCGCAGACGGCGTAAGCACCGCAAACAAGAGTATAACTTTCAATGCAACAAATGCTGACATCGGTATACTTTACACAATGTCAACATCGGGCAGATACAAGAACAATCCTGTTGACGGATGCGAAGCCACAGTAAATCTCTATGGCACAACCAAGGTTGATAAGGGCAGAACCGGTGACTATAATGTAGGATATGCAGAGTCTACTGCAGTTCTTGAAACGCAAACTCTCAATTTCTTTGATAATTCCTATATCGGCTCAAACTACTATATCCGCAATGCAAAGGATACTGTAATCAATGTGTCCACTGTGGCTGACGGCCGTACCGTAGCCATCAGATGTCCGTTTGTTTTCTATGCCTATGGCACATTTGCGACAAATAATACCCCCATGAATGTGAAAGTTAACGGCGGCACACATTCGTTTACCTCTGCTATTGATAGCGTTTGCACCTTTACCACAAAGGCAAATGCGCTCAAAGTTTACAGCGAAAATCTTGTAAACGAGTGCGCGTATACCGCAAAAGTTACCGTGCCCGCAACCCCCGATACTGTCGGCACTAAACTTTATTCATGCTATTGCGGCAGAACTTATACCGAAGAGTATGCGTATTCGTGTTCGGATGCTACGCATGTTTACATCGCGGTAAATGGCGCATATCTTTGCACGGTTTGCGGTGAAACATTTGAAAGCGTCAGCGGCGACAATGTATTTGCACTTGCGGCAGACACTTCTGCCGAAGGCGAAGTTGCACTTACTCTCGGTGTAAACGGCACATTCGCGGCGGCACTTGTAAAGGTTGTTGCCCCAAGCGGATTTACACTTGCATCCCTCACCGATATCACAGCAAACGGATTTGCGGTTAATAGCGTACAGAATGGCGATGAATATATTCTCACCGTTCTCTCCGAAAACGGCGCTGACAATGCGGCGGATTTTGAAATAGCACTTGTTTATACCTATGGCGAACTTGAAGACGGCGAGCACCTCTTTACACTTACCGTGCCCGAACTTTACGGCGGTGATGGAAATGCACTTGTTGCAACTACGGCAAGCGCAAATATCACCACAAAGAAAGCCCCCGCAGTAGCAGAGATTGGTGATGTTAAGTTTGAAACTCTTGCTGATGCATTTGCGGCGGCTGTAGAGGGCGACACCATCGTTTCTCTTGAAAAGATTACCGTAACCGGTACAGAAACATGGAACCTTGAGGGCAAGACACTCGTACTTGCAGAGGTCGAAGGCAACTATGCACTCGTTGTAAAGGGTAACCTTACAATTGAAGGCGGTAACTTTGTATCAAACGGCGAGTTTGGCATCGGCGTAACCGGCACGCTCACAATAAACGGCGGTACATTCACAAGCGAGCATGCAGAAAGTTATCTCATTGGTACATGGGGCGTAACCACCGTTAACGGCGGCACATTCCGCTCCGTATATAACAATGTAAACGCTTTCGCAGGCAAACTCACAATAAACGGCGGTGACTTTGCTATTGCAGGCTACACAGGTGAATACGAAAGCGCAGATGTATTTGCAGAAAGTGGCGTTGCGTCCATTTACGGCGGTAAATTCTCCACCGATCCTTCTGAATATCTTGCAGAAGGTTATGTTGTAAATGTTACCGACGGTGTATGGGGCGTTGAAATCTCTCCTGAACCCGAAGATGTTCTCGGCGATGTAAACGGTGACGGCGATGTGAATGTACTTGATGTAATGTTGATTCTCAAGGCGCTTGTTGATGATGAATTCATCGAAGACGGCGACATGAATGATGATGGCGTAATCACTCTTGTTGATGTAATCAGAGTTCTTAAAACTGTTGCAGAATAATTTATGAAAAAGTATCTCCTTCCCAAGGATGGGAATTTCTACAAAGCAAATTTGCACTGCCACACCACCTGCTCGGACGGAAAACTTTCGCCCGAGCAGATAAAGGCGGCGTATATGGAGAGGGGGTATTCGATAGTTGCGTATACCGACCACTATCTTATACTCCCGCATACCGACTTGTGCGATGATAATTTTTTGGCACTCCACGGTTATGAACTTGAGGTTCATGCAGACACCGAGCCCGTGTCGCACTCGAAAAAAACGCATATCAATTTGATAGCGCTTTCGCAAGATAATTTGTTTCAGGTTGCATATCACCGCTCAAAGTATGTAAAAGGTAATATGCGCCCCATGCGCGAAAAAGCGGTTTTTGATGAAACCTTGCCCGATTACGAGCGTGTTCATTCGCCCGAGGGGGTAAGCGATATTATGCAAGCGGCGCGTCAAAAAGGGTATTTTGTAGTCTACAATCATCCCGCGTGGTCGCTTGACGATTGGCGCGATTATGCAAACTATGACGGTATGCATGCCGTTGAGATGTATAACTACAGTTCGCTAAACGCGGGGTTTGAAGAAGTAAGTG
>JAZQWE010000113.1:0-1955 GCA_045632225.1 Eubacteriales bacterium
CAGGGCGTGATACCCTACGGCGCGCAGATGCTTGTGGCAATCTCTGCCGCAAACGAGCTCGGCGTTGCGGTAAGCGCGTTTGACATCATTCCGTATCTCTTCTACCCCGCAATGCTCCTTGTAAGTTCAACACTCTTTGTCGTATTTGGCAAGAAATAAAAAAACAACCCAACTTTTCGTTGGGTTGTTTTCTATTTAAAACTCAAAATCCATGCAAACGCGGGATTTTACCACGCTTCTTACATAGGTTGCCGCCGCAACATGTGCGGGGTGATCCTTGTAAACATCGTAATCTGCGGGGGTATCCATAACGCTGTCAAGGTAAAGGTCTGCATTGCTTGACTCCATGGGATTGATTGCAACGCTGAGGGATTTAAGGCCGGGAACTACGCCAACAAGCGCCTCAAGTTCGGTCTTGATTTTCTTTGCCGCCGCCGCTTTTTCGTCAGCGCTCATTTCGTCCTTAAACTGCCAGATAAGTACATGTCTAACCATTTTTATTCTCCTTAAATGTTCATAATCACAGGCAAAATCATTGGTTTGCGATGTGTTTTTTGATAAATAAATTTGCCAAGCGCATCGCGCACGGTGTTTTTAATCTCCATCCAATCCATGCGGCGCATGCTGATGCATTTTTCGATGGCATCGAGTGAAATTTGCTTCATCTCTTCCATGAGCTCTTCGCTCTCTCTTACATAGACAAAACCGCGCGAGATGATGTCGGGCCCCGATAAAACAAGACCGTCAGCCATGTCAACCGCGGCAACAACCACGATAAGGCCATCTTGCGAGAGGTGTTTGCGGTCGCGAAGCACGATACTACCGACATCGCCAACTCCAATGCCGTCGATAAGCACCTTGCCTGCGGGTACTGTGCCGTTGAAACGCGCGCCATCCTTGTCAATTTCAAGCACTTTGCCCACATCGGAAACAAAAATGTTTTCATCGGGAGTGCCCATTTCAAGCGCGAGTTGGCGGTGTGCATCAAGGTGGCGGAGTTCGCCGTGCACGGGCATAAAGAATTTTGGCTTTGTCAGCGCGTGCATGAGTTTGAGTTCCTCTCTGCATGCGTGTCCCGAAACATGCACATCGGTTTCTGGGTCGTTCATAACCGAAACATTGTTTGCAATGAGTGCGTTTATAATCTTGCTGACCGACTTTTCGTTGCCGGGGATAGCGGTTGCGCTGATAACAACGAGGTCACGCTGACCAAGGGTAATGCGGTCATGTGCGCCAAAGGCAAGGCGGTAGAGTGCGCTCATCGGCTCGCCCTGGCTACCCGTTGTAACAAGAGTAACTTTGTTTTCGGGATAGCGGTTGACATCTTTGATGTCAATCAAAATGCCCTCGGGCACATTCATATATCCAAGTTCGCTTGCCGCGGCAATGATGTTAACCATGCTTCGGCCAAGCACCGCAACTTTGCGCCCGTGCTGTGCGGAGAGCGAGATTATCTGCTGAACGCGGTGCACATTTGACGAGAAAGTTGCAATAACAATGCGCTTGTCATCGTTGCGCATAAAGATGTCGCCAAGGGATTTGCCCACTTTTTTCTCCGAGGGGGTAAAACCGGGGCGCTCGGCATTGGTCGACTCGCACATAAGGAGCAAAACGCCCTCTTTGCCAATCTCGCCAATGCGGGTAATGTCCATCATTTTGCCGTCGATGGGGGTCATATCGAGTTTAAAGTCGCCCGTGTGGAACAAAATGCCAAGGGGAGTGCGGATGGCAATTGCGCATGCATCGGCAATTGAGTGGTTAACGCGCACAAATTCGGCTGTGAGTTTGCCAAGGGTGACGGTGTCGCCCGCCTCAACGGCGTGGAGTTTGGGCTTTTCGGGCAGGCGGTGCTCCTCAAGTTTGCGCTCAACAATTCCAACGGTGAGTTTTGTGCCGTAGATGTCGGGATTGATGTTGCGGAGCATGTAAGGCAAGGAGCCGATGTGGTCCTCATG
>JAZQWE010000114.1:0-2926 GCA_045632225.1 Eubacteriales bacterium
TTTCTGCGAAGCGCGATTTTTTTCCCGGTTTCGGTCTTTTGCGCCCGCATAATGGCGCAAGTGGTGTAAAAGTCGAAGTTTGAAAGATTTATCTTTCAAACTTTGACTTTGCTTATTGCACACCGTTTGAAGGAGCATTGCTCACATAACCGTAACTTGTTATAAACGCCGTTCTGATAGGCTCTGCCCAACCAACCTTGCACGAAAAAGCTTCTGCCGCATAGCGGATGGGCATAAGAGTTCTGCCATCCACAATTACAGGGGCAACATCCATCTCAATCTTTTCACCGCAAGCTGTCATGGTTTTGCTGTCGATTGTGCACTCAACAACATAGTCATCAATAGTTGCCTTTGCTGTGCGAGTTGCCGCGTTCCACTCAAGAGTTGCGCCAAGCGCCTCAAAAACCGCGCGAATTGGCACCATTGTTCTGCCGTTTATAATCTGCGGCGGCACATCAAAAGAAATCTCTTTCCCATCAAGCATAACCTTGATTTCATCTGATGCGCTTATGGGAAGCGAAAGCGTAAACAAAATCACAGCAAGTGCCATTAACAATGCTAAAAATCTTTTCATCCTATCCACCGTTTCTAAAACAGTTTATTTATAAATTACACAATCTCCGAAATACGCGTGAGGGCCTGTGTAGCCGTCATTAAATTCAATGCGGAGCACCGTTACGCCGGTGATGTCAACCGACACCTTAACGGGTGCGTCACCGCCCTGCATATCCTCTGAATAGAGCAATTTATCATCGCCGTAGATATAGAAAATTGTTCTGTGGTTATAATCCTTTGCATCATAACTCATAAACAGTGTACCCTCAAGTTTTGAGTAGTTGCGATTGATAAAATAAGAGTTGTAGTTTCTTTCTGTTGCACCGTATGCATTTGAATGAGTGTTGCCGTAGTTATCCTTTACGGAAAGTTTATATTTAAGTCCGTTTCCGTAATATGCAAAGAAAGGCTCAAAATCACTGAGTTTTGTTGATGTGGGAACATTGGTTGTAAGGCGGGATGTGATTGTGTAGGTGTTTGTCTTATCGGAGGTTTTTACTGTCCACAAGCGGCAATCAGCAAAATACGTATGCGGGCCTGCAGAGGAGCCTCTGATTTCAATTTTGAGAGTTTTTACACCTGTTACATCAACGGAGAAAGAAATGGGGAGCATTTCACCCTGCATATCAGCCTCATAAATCAACTTGTCATCGCCGTAGATATAAAGAGGAGTATTGCTTACATTGAAATCTCTGCCCTCGTAGCTCATAAAGTATGAGCCGGTAAGTCTTGTGTACTTGCCACCAAGGTTATATGTCTGATAGTTTCTTGAATTTGCGCCCATTGCATAAGCATGGCCCATTTTAAGGTTGTCATCAACCTGAGCCTTGTACTTGAACGCGCCGTCATAAGAATAAGTGGGAGCAAGGTCCTTGAGATAAGTGCAGTTTGCAAGATCGCCCGAGTATACAAGGCCTCTTACATTGTCCTTTTCAACCATGCACCAAAGGCCGCCGTAAAAGTTTTCAATATGAGCCAAAACCTTTACTTCATCGCCAAGTTTATAATAACCCTGCACCTTTTCAAGAGCGTAGGGGAAGTTTCTCTTTTCGGCGCGTGCAACCCCGATGTATGCAGTATAATCAGCAACATCGTTCATTGAATAGTTGCTTCTTGTACCGCATTTAGTGCAATAACCGAGGTTGTTGTAGGAATGAGCCGCTGTGCAAGGAGTGGATGTGGAGAATGTGAGATTGCATGCGCTTGTGATATACGCGGTGCGGGTATTTGCATCCCACTTAACCTCGCAACCGAAAGCCTCTGCCGCGTAACGCGCGGGCATAAGGGTTCTGCCTCCGATGATAACAGGGGGTGTGTCCATCTGGTGATCTTTACCGTTAACGGTGAGGGTCTTGCTACCAACCTTGCATTTTACAACATAGTCATCGATAATTGCTGTTGCAGTTGAGGTAGAAGAATCCCACGAAACATCTGCGCCGAGTTTTTCAAAAATTGCACGAATCGGCACCATTGTACGGTTGTCAATAATCTGCGGTGCAACATCAAAAGAAATCTTTTGGTTGTCAAGCAAAACGCTGATGTCCTTTGCCGCTGCCGCAGGGAAAGCAAGAATTACAAATGCAAGGGATAAAACTATCGCCGCGTAAATGATTTTCTTCATTGTTCTACCTTCCTTTTTTCTGTGAATGTTTTTTGCTTGATTTAAATGCGGGTTTACCGCTGTCTTTTGCTTTGTTTTTTGCAAAGTTTTTGCTGCTTGGTTTTGTATTTTTACCGCTGTAAAGTTGCTTCTTGCCATCGGACTTTTTACCCGGTGCAGAAGATACACGCGGGCGGATAAGACAATCCGCCGAATAACCGATAAGGTCTTCTCTGCCGCATTTTTTAAGCGCCTCAACCACAAGGTCATAGTTTTGTGGGCGATTATACTGAAGCAAAGCACGCTGAAGTTGCTTTTCGTGATAATCGGTAGCAACATACACTTTTTTGCCGTCAAGCGGATTGATGCCCGTATAATACATAACAGTTGAGGGTGTACCGGGGGTGGGATAATAGTCCTGCACCTGCTCCGGCGCATATCCGGCACGCTTTAAACAAAGCGCAAGTTCAACCGCGCTTGAAAGCTTTGAACCGGGATGGCTTGACATGAGATACGGAACAAGATATTGCTCAAGTCCGCACTCTTTTGAGAGTGCAAAATACTTCTTGCGGAACTTTTCATACACATCAAACGACGGTTTTCCCATTGTACGAAGCACATTTATGTCGCAATGCTCGGGTGCAACTTTAAGCTGTCCCGAAACATGGTCGCGCACAAGTTTTTTAAAGAATGAGTCATCTTTGTCGGCGAGCAAATAGTCAAAGCGAATGCCCGAGCGGATGAAAACCTTTTTGATTTTCGGGAGCGACT
>JAZQWE010000115.1:0-3926 GCA_045632225.1 Eubacteriales bacterium
GGTTCAACAGTTGCTACTACGCCGTCAGCGATAGTAACGGTGCCGAGTACCTTAACTGCTGCTACTGCTTCTGCTACGGTTGCGTATGCTACGCCGTCTGCATAAGCTGCTACTTTGGAAGCGAGAACGAGTTCGCCGCCAACGCCAACTACATCAACGAATTCTTCGTTAAAGTTATAAGCCTCAGTAACATCCACTGTGAAAGCAAAAACGCCGTCTTCTACATCAGCGCCCTTTGCGTATGTAAGAGTTGCGATTTCGCCCACAACAGCTTTATCAACAAGGTCAAAATCAACAAATGTGAGTTTATAAGGATCCTTTGCAAGGCTGGTAGCACCTACAAGAGTCATGCCGCCAAGGTCTGCACCTTCCGCATAGCCGGTAAGAGTGAAACCGTCAGGAGCATCTACATATATAGTTGCGCCAACAATGGGGGAAGTAATATTGGCAACAAGAGTTACAGTTGCAACATCGGCATTTACGCTAATCGAGCCAACTTTTACGGCATTACCTACAGGAGCCTCAATTGCACAACCGTTAGTACAATAATATGTACCGTCTGCCTTAGCCACATAAGTGTGTTCTGCACATTCCGCCGCGCTTACAGAAACAGCCGCGCAAGCGCCGAAAAGCACGCAAAGCGAAAGCACAACGCCTAAAATTTTCTTGTTCATAATATTTCCTTTCCAAGTGCCCTGCACTTGTATAAATATGGATACTAACATTGTATCATTATATACCCTGTTTTGCAATGACTTTTTCGATATTTTATTAACTGTTACACAAAAACGGCATAGCCGATAATTTCGACCATGCCGTTTGTAATTAAATCTTATAAAACTACTTTTCTGAGCAAACGCACGATGTTAGCAAGGCTGAAGCTTTCACGGTCAAAATAGCGTCTTGCCGCATAACCGGTGTAGTCATTATTAACCTTGTGCTTAATCATTGCAAGAACATCGACAACATTAACATTACCGTCAGCGTTGATGTCACCCGCGATAACAATTTCGTTTGTCATGCCCTCTGCGAGATTTATTGCAAATGTACCGGTGTTATTTGACTCGTCATACTTTTCAGCCTGAGCGGACTGATTTGTAAGCTTTGAGAAGGTGTAAACCGGCATGCCGCTGTTCCAAGAACTAATGTTTGCAGTAAGTGTACCGGAGAAGTAGTTCATACCCATCATGGCGCCGCCTGCATACTTATCTTTGAACTGTGCATTTTTGCCGATATTAACGGTGATATTACCGCTATAGATACCGTAGGGAGCATTGTTTGCATTACTGCTGTTGAAATGAAGGTTGCCGCCGAGATAATAGAGGAAAGAACCGCCGTTCATGTTGATAGTGCAATCCTTGTCAGTTGAAACGGACTCAGCGGGGGTATATCTTTTCTGAGTGATTACATCATTGTGTACGCAATAACCGGCCATAAGGATGCAGTATTCAGGTGCAGGAGTAGTAAATGTTTCAGTAAATGTAACATTATTAAACTGACAGAAGAGATAGAGTGCGTTACCGCCTGTACCGTGGCTATAGTACATCTTGAGGTTATCAAATGTAACATCGCCAAAAAGGTAGAGGATTTTTGATGACAATCTCCACTCTGCGCCCTCGCCCTCACCAACGAAAGTAATTTTCTTAACATTCATCGGGGTGATTATCGCATCGTAATGATAACCGGCGTCTTTTTTCATATTTGTATCTTCATAAACGCCAACGATGTGAATTGTCACTTCTTCTGCCGCATGTGAAAATGCAAGGGACATGTGTTTAAAGGGCTTTTCTTTTGAGCCGTCACCGTCTGTCGTACCGTTTGTTCCGTCAACCCAAATGTCGCTGAGTTTTTCGAAGTCCTCGTCAAAGTATACACCGTTAAAGACAGCATTATAGATTGCATCAGCATAAAGAGTATAACCCTCAGCATCGGGGTGCAAGAGATCGGACGAAAGGAGTGTGCCCTCCAATGCGCTGTCAAGAAGCAATGCATAAAGGTCTACATACTGGCACTTTTTGCCCTCGGCCATAAGAGAATTAAGCACTTCGCTTTGCAAAACGCGGATTGCACCTACAGCATTGTAAGCAAAACGGTAGCGGTAAATTGCACTTGTGCCGAACACCTTCTCTGTGGAGGGGTTCTTTTCATAAGCGAGAACAAGATCCTTGTATTCTCTCTTGAAATGCTCAATCTGACCGGCGGTGTCTGCAACCTCAGCCGAGTCATTTGTGCCAAGACCGATTACAACATATGTTGCATCTGTTTCGTTTGTGGAAATTGTGAATGCAAGGCCCGCCTTATAATAAAGACCGCCGTAGTTCAATACGCCTGTAGCGGCACAACCGTAGTTGGAAACAATCACATCATCGCCGCTTGCAATAGCCTTTTTGTAAAGCTGTGCGGGGTATGAATAGTTTTCATAATTGGTTACACCGTCCACTTTTGCGCCGGTACCCTGAGTAATACTGTCACCAATGCAAGCAATACGGATGGGCTCGGTATATGTCATCGCCTCGCCGTTAACAATATCAAAACGCTTTACCGAAATATTTGCGTTTGCAGGATAAGTGAGAGTAGCCTTTGCGATTCCGTTTTCATACGCTTTAACCTGAGTTGCATCGAAAACAGTATTTACAAATGTTGCACCGTCGGTTACGGTAACTGTAAAATTACCGCGGTGCAAGCGATTGTAACTTGCCGCTGTCTGCTCTGCTGAAACTTCTACACAACCCTCATTAAATGTACCGCCGCTTATTGCTATTGTTACATCGCCGTCTGCAGAGTAGTATTTAGGGTCGGAATTGGTAACTTGAGAGGATGCGCTTGCGGTTGTAGTAGCTTCACCGATATAACCGTGCACATAAATAGGGGTATTAAATGTACCGCCGGTAACGGTAAGTGTTGCATCAGAGGCAAGAAAACTCATGCCCGAAAGGCTGAACGCTCTGCCACTCTTGATTGCATCACCCACATTGAAAGCTTTGGTTCCGTTAAATGTACCGCCGTTAATATTTACGGTAAGGGGGGCCGCAATCGAACCGACTACATCACCAATAGCATTACGGTAAGAACCACCGTTAAAGCTTGCAAACACACCGTTGTCAACGGTAACGGTATAAGGAAGAACAGTAATTGCGGCTTTGTTCATCGCCACTTTTTCTTCTACATAACCTGTAGTTGTTTCGGAAGGGCCTGTCTGTGCATCAACACCGCCGAAAAAGTGAACAGCACCGTTCATCTCACAATTTTCTGTAAAATGAACAGAGTTGAAACTTGCAAAGAACATAAGTCCCGCTTCACTTGTCTTAATAGGTGTGTCAAACACGAAAGTATTGTCATTTTCGTTTTTTGCAATGGTAAGCGTGCTTGCCTCAATGGTAAGCGAGCCGCCATCTGCCTTAATTATAAGGTCGCCACTTTGTTCGGGAATAACAAGGTCGGCAGAAACAGTTGTTTCTTTACAAAGAATGATTGTTCCACCCTCGCCGCCAATCTTTTCGATAGCGGCCTCAAGAGTATCCACAACATTGGCACCGCTGTTGCTGACATACACGGTAGTGTCAGCCGCAAACGCTCCCAAAGAGAGAACGAGCACAAGCATGGAAACTGTGATTGCAATTAAAAAGCGTTTCAAAATATGCACCTCTTTCAATTCATTTTAATTCGCAAAAATTAAAATATTACATTGTTACTATATCACAATTTTACAAAAATTCAAATGCTCTATATGATATTTTTATCCAGAATGATACACATTTTCACGGTAATATAACAAGCAAACAAACAAAAAACAACTCCCCGAGGGGAGTTGTTTTTTTATTCAGAGTCGGATATTAGCCGTTTCTGTCAAGGAAGTAAGTCTTAGCCGCTTCTGCGTAAGCGATGATGGACTTACAGAGACCTGCGAGAGTTGCAGCGCCGCTCTG
>JAZQWE010000116.1:0-23194 GCA_045632225.1 Eubacteriales bacterium
CGATAAAATGCCGTGGTCAGCACCGTGAAAAACGCACCGATTACAAGCACGGAAAATACAGCCTGCGCCGAAGCGCGGCGCGCTTTTTCTTTGTCAAAAGCACCAAGACTTTGCGCAATGAACGAAAGAAATCCGATACCAAGCGCGCTTATCGAGCCGTTGACAAGCCAATTTATCGTGGTTGTTGACCCAACAGCGGCGGTTGCCGCCGTGCCAAGCGTGCCCACCATGGCGGTGTCAATATACTGTACCGCCGTTTGCATAAATTGCTCAAGCACGGTGGGCCATGCAAGCGCGATTATCGCGGGCAAATAGCTCCATTTGATATTTTTAAAAAGGCACATCTATTACTTTGTGAAAATAATCTTGTTATCCGCGCCCTCGCGGTCAACTTTAAGTACGGGCGCGTCAAACTCTCTTGTAAATGTGAGTTTGTCAGCCTCCATGCGCTCTATATCAGTTAGCACCGCGCCATTTTCATCAGGCTCAGTCATATAAAGAGGGGTGTATGCAAAACTACCGTCCTCATAGAAAGTGCCAAAGCCTACTTTAGCCTCCTCTGTAAAATTGCCGCCGACAACATTTGCCGCAAGTGTGCAAGAGGTGGAAGTTACACCCTCCTCCCACTCATCGGTGTAGAGATACACATCGCCGAAAAGGCTCTCGGCCTCGCCGCCGCCATAAGAGTTCAATGTAAAGCGGTGATATGTGCCCGCCGCAGTTTCAGACGCGAAAACGCGCATGAGATACTTCTCACCGCCGTTATTTGCACCGTACCAACAGCCGAGAATGTCTTCGATTTCGTATATATCAACTTTTTCGGGTGCTGCAAATTCTTCTGTTTCTCCGCTCTCTTTTGCATCACCATTGCCGCCGTTAACAACTTCAACTTTGCCACATGCCGCAAATGCAAAAATCGCAAGCGATAATGCCAATAAAAAAGCTATCTTTTTCATATCTGTCCTCCAAATATGCGCATTCGCGCAAGTTTAATTCATTTTACAATATTTTTGCACCAAATTCAAGGTGATAAGAAAAACATACCGCTTTTTTAGAAAAAATACTCAAAAACCGTAGCGCTTATGTTATAATAATATGTAACTAACAAAAAAGGAGACGGAAAGTGAAAGACACCATCCGAATCATACACATGGGAGATTTGCATCTCGACTCTCCCTTTTCCTCGCTTGGCGTTGACAAAAGCGAAATTCGCCGCCGCGAACTGCGCGCGACATTTACATCAATCATGTATTACATCAAAGAGGTTGACGCAGACATTGTGCTGATTTCGGGCGACCTTTTCGACGACGGATATGCTACAACCGAAACTGTGGAACTGCTTTGCAAAGAGTTTGCGGCACTTCCCGAATGTCGCTTTATAATCGCGCCCGGCAACCATGACCCCTACACGCGCGGTAGCCTTTATGCATCGCAAAAACTACCCGAAAATGTTTGTGTTTTCCACACCGAGGGGCTTTCCCGCTACACTTTTGATGACCTTAATACCGAGGTTTACGGCTGGGCATTCTGCTCTTCCTCACTTGATGAAAGTCCGCTTGCGGGCAGAGTCTGCGAGGATAACGGCCGTCTTCACCTTGTGTGCGGACATTGCGACATGGCAAACCCGCTTTCAACCTACTGTCCCGTAACGCGCGATGATGTTGTGCGCTTTGGCGCGCATTACAACGCCTTTTCCCACATTCACAAAAACCCCGAACTCATGAGCGAAAACGGCGTTGCATGGTCGTACTCGGGCTTTGTGGAAGGCCGCAGTTTTGACGAATGCGGCAAGGGCGGAATTTATTATATCGAGGCAAAGACATCGGGCGATTTTGCGCTGACGGTAAAGCGTAAAAACATTGCCCGCCGCCACTACGAATGGGAAAAACTTGATGTCAGCGGCGCGACAACGCTCAGCGACATTGCAGAAAAGATTGACGCGCTTATCAAAGAGAAAAAATACGGTGAGGAAACGCTCCTTCGCGTGACACTCCACGGCTCCGTTGCCCCCACTCTTGAAAATATTACCCGCCTTGAAAATGCCGTGCGCGGTATTTTCATGCTTGAAATTGAGGACAAAACCTCCCCCACATTTGACGGCGGCATGCTTGAAAAAGACATGACAATGCGCGGCGAACTTTACCGCGAACTGTTGCCGCTTCTCACAAGCGGCACGCCCGAGGAGCGCGCCACAGCATCTGCGGCGCTGAAAATCGGACTTGCGGCGCTTGAGGGAAGAAATATAACGGAGTAATAAAATGAGAATAGAAAAAATACATATCGACTCCTTTATGGGAAGCCGTGAGCGCGATGTGGAGTTTACCCAAGGGGTAAACATTATCCGCGGCGACAATGAAAGCGGCAAAAGTACCGTTTCGGAGTTTATAAAATTCATGCTTTACGGCGCGGCGGCACGCGGCGGCGAGGGTGACCTTGCCGAGCGCGCAAAATACCTTTCGTTTGGGGACACATCCTTTGGCGGATACATGGAGCTTTCCACAAACATCGGCCGTTTTCGCATTGACCGCAAAATTTCGCAAAGCGCCGCAGGCGCATTCCGTGAAAGCCTTGCTGTGAGCGACCTTGACAAAAAAGTTCAGGTTTTCAAGGGTGAAAACGCGGGCGATGCCCTCCTCGGCATACCCGAAAATGTGTTTAAAAAGATTGCGTACATCTCCCAAGAAAACGAGGCGCACACGGGCGGCGCGGAACTGTCGGGCGCGATTGAAAATTTGCTTTTCGCCGCTGACGAAACCGTCAGCACCGACAAGGCGCTCAAAAAACTTGATGCTTTGCGCGTAACCCTTCGCCACAAAAACGGCAAGGGCGGCATGCTTTTTGAACTTGAAAAAGAGCGCCTCGAACTTGAAGAGCGCCTTGAAAAAGCACTCTCCGAGTCAAGCGAAATAATCGCCAAAGAAGGTAGTTTGATTGATACAAGCCGCCGCATTGAGGAAAACAAAACCGACTACACCCGTGCAAAAAAACTCTGCGAACTCTACGATAACTATGTCGCATACACGCGATTTAAGGCAACCGACGAGGCAAAGGCGCAAAAATGCGCCATCGCAAAAGAAAAAGACGAACTCGAACACCGATACGGCGACTTTATCCCCGACGGCGAGTACCTCGGTCGCCTGCGCCACACAGCAGAAACTGTTGAGGCGTATGACCGTAGCGTAACCACCGCGCGCGCAAAATACGAAAACGCCACCGCGGCACGCGCCGCGGCTGAAGAAGCATACACCGATGGCGGCGACACCGCTCCCCTTATCAGCGCGGCAGAGTCAATCGGCAAAGTTAAGCGCCGCGCAAAACTCTTTAGCGCCATCGGCATATCCTTGCTTGTCACGGCCGCACTTTCATTTTGCACCGTTTATTTAATGAAACTTGCCACAGCGCTCTACGGCGTAGCGGCGGGGGTTGCAATTATCGGCGCCGCTTTGCTTGCATTTGGCATTATCACAAAAAAGCGTTTTGCCGCTTTGCTTTATCACTACGGCATTTCAAGCGAACTTGAACTGATTGACCGCGCAAAAGAAATGACCGATGCGGCTCTGCGCTCCGAAACCGCGCTCGCAAGAGCACGCGAGGCTGAAAGCACCGCGGCGGCTCTGCTTGAAAATGAAGAAGAGCGTTTTGCTCATGCAAAGGAAGCCTTTGCCGCCGAGGCAAAGCGCATTGACAAGGGCACCGAAGACGGCGGCGCACTTTTCAAGATTGTTGAAGAGTACATCGCCGCGCAAAACGACCTTTTCGCGCGTGAAAAAACCGTTTGCGCGCAAATTGCGCAACTTGAAAGTGAAAACGCCGCGTATGACCGCGAAACTGTTGAAAAAATTCTCGACGCTGTCGGCGACCTCGCAATTTTTGAAAAATTTGATGTAAACGAATTCCGCCGCAAGCGCGATTTTGCCGAAAATGCCATTGCCGCGCTTGAAATCAAGAAAAATGACCTTGAAAAAACGCTTGCCGCACTCCGCGCCACAGCGCAAAACCCCGCACTTATCAAGGCAACGCTTGACGCTCTTTGCAAAAAAGAGGCGAGCGCAAAAGCCAAGTATGAGGCGGCTGAACTTGCCATGCGCGCAATCGCGGGTGCCTCCGAGGGGCTTCGCACCCGTATTTCGCCGCGCCTTGCCGAATACGCGGGCAAACTCCTTGGCGTGATGACCGACGGCAAGTACACGGACATCGGCGTTGACACCACCCTTGGCCTTACATTTATGTCCGAGGGCGGCGCACATGACGCGCTCTACCTCTCCAAAGGTACGCGTGAGGCGGCATATTTCGCCCTGCGCCTTGCACTTGCCGACCTCGTTTGCAAAAACGAAAAACTCCCACTCATCCTTGACGAGTGCTTTGCCCATGCCGACGATAAGCGCACAAAGCAAATGATGAAAATTCTCTTTGCCCTTGCCGCGGAGAATACACAGTCAATTGTGCTGAGTTGCCACACACGCGAAGAAAAAATCGCCGAAACCCTCGGCATTTGCAATTTAATTACATTGTAAAGAGAAAACCCCGCGATTATCGCGTGGTTTTCGTTTTGCTTTTGTTTGTGCGGATTACGCATTATTGCCTCACTCTTTCGAGGGAGGTGGCGGCGAAATGTTACAACTTTGTAGGGGCTAGATGTGTTCGCCCACGGGCGTTCAAAGAACGCCCCTACGGTTTATCCCTTGGGTTTGCCATTGAAAATAAGGGCTGCGAGATAGCCAAACACAAGCGCGGCGGCGCTCCCTGCCGCCGCCGCGGTAAACGAGCCGCGGAAAATACCAAGAAACCCATCCTCACCAACGGCTTTTTTAACACCGCTTGCCACAGCCGCGCCAAACCCCGTAAGAGGCAATGTCGCACCGCAACCAGCAAGCCGCTTTAGCGGGTCATACCAGCCAAGCGCGCCGAAAAGCACCCCCGCACAAACATATAAAACCAGTATGCGCGCAGGCGTAAGTGCGGTTTTGTCAATCAAAATCTGCGCCACAAGGCAAAACGCGCCACCAACTAAAAACGCAAAAATATAAGTTGAAATTCCGCTCATTTTTCGTCCCCCGTGTGTACAATGTGAACCAAATGTGCAATTGACGGGATGGCAAGTCCCTGCGTTACCGAGTCGCGGCTCATGAGCGCGCCTGTTGCCATCATCAGCACATTTTTAATCTCGCCGCGCTCGATTTTAGGCAAAAAATGCCCCGCGAAAACGCTGGCAATGCATCCACAGCCGCTCCCGCCCGCGTGCGTATCCTGCTCTTTTGAATAAATTAGTTTTCCGCAATCGGCGTGATTTTCCACCTCGTAACCGTGCATTTTGCAAAAATGCAAAAAAAGGTCGCTGCCGTGCACCCCAAGGTCTCCCGTGATGATTAGGTCATAGTCCTTTGCCACCGTGCGCGACTCTTTAAAATATCGCACTAAAGTGTCAGCCGCCGCAGGTGCCATGGCGGCGCCCATGTCGGTGATGTCGCGCTGTTCCTTATCCTGCACGGTACCAATCAGACAATCGGCAACCATCGCGCCGCCGCGCTCGCCGAGAACATAGCCGCCCGCGCCCGTAACTGTCCATTGCGCCGTCGGCGAGCGCTGACCGCCATACTCAATAGGTGCGCGGAACTGTCTTTCTGCGGCACAGTTGTGCGACGATGTCGCAAGCGCAATACGCCGTGCGGCACCGCCCGAAATCAGCATGGCACCAAGCGCCATCCCCTCGGTAAGGTTTGAGCATGCACCGTAAATTCCGATATACGGAATTTCATAGGAAAGCAAACCATAGCACGATGCAACGCATTGATTTTCAAGGTCGCCCGCGATGAGATAGTCAATCTCCGAGGGCGCAATCGGCACCTTGGCAAGCGCAAGCGACAAGGCAAGGCGCGAACTTTCGCTTTCTGCCATCTCCCATGTTTTCATGCCGAAACGGTCATTTGTATCAATGTAATCAAAACAGTTTTTAAGCGGGCCGTCACCCTCTTTTTGCCCCACCACCGCCGCCGCACTCATAATGTATGCATTGGTTTTTACTATCAAAATTACCACCCCTTTTGAGAGTAGTTTTTCCCGCAGGAGAAAAAATATTCCGCCAGCAAAAGATTTTTGGCATCAATACCTTATGCATAAAGCAAAATAATTAAATTTATCATTGACAATGTCTGCCCGTGAATATAAAATTAAGAAGGATTGCTACAAATATAAGCAACTCACTTAATTTCAAGGAGATTTTATGCGTACCGTTTTAATCCGACTTGCAGAAATGCTGGCGCTTTGCTGTATCACATCGTCGATTTCATGCGCAGTTAACTATTTTAATATCATCCCAAGCACCGATGAAGCATTCTTTTTAGTTTTGGCTGTTGCGCTTTTGATATTCGTTGTAGAAAACTTTTTCATGCTGCGCGCATGCTTTTGGGAAAACCCTGTTTTAAGCACATACTATTTGTTTAATTTCGCGGCGTACGGCATTTTGGTTCTTATTTCACTACTTGTTTATAAGTTTGGTGGCAAAGTTCCCTACGCATGGCTGTTTGGCACATTCAAGCTTGTAACCTATTCGTCACTTGACTTTCCTGCGCTCAAGTCAAGCGCGCTTATACATCTTGCAATGCTGATTTTAATTGGAATTACACCGCTATTTTCGGGTATTCCGATATTGCACAAAAAAATAAAAAAAGGCGGAGAATGAATTTCTCCGCCTTTTTATTTTGGCCACTATTATATTGTTTTTTGTCGCTTCGTGTCAAGACAATACATAAAGATAAACCGAAAAATAATGAAATATCGAACCTGCAAGCACAAAGAAGTGCCAAATTGAGTGCATGTATCGCACTTTTTTCATTGCGTAGAAAATAATGCCCACGGTGTAGAAAATGCCGCCGATGAGGAGTAGCCAAAGGCCGCCGGGCGCAAGTGCCGCTGAAAGCGTGCCGCTTGCAACCACAATGCACCAACCCATGCCAACATACAAAAGCATTTCAATCTTGTGGAATTTTTCAAGCATTATCGAGTCGAATACAACTCCCACCGCCGTCAGCCCCCACAGCACAAAAAAGAGTATCCAACCCGTTTGACCGCGCATTGTGACAAGCAAATACGGGGTATATGTGCCCGCAATCAGCATGAAAATGGTTGCATGGTCAAAAATGCGGAAAACTTTTTTCGCCTTTTCGTTTGTGAGCGCGTGATAAAGCGTTGACATTGTGTAAAGAATAATCAGCGATGAGCCAAAAATTGCCGCGCTGACAACGGCGAATGCATCAAGCCTTGCCGCGCGCACAACCATTGTGACAAGTGCCGCAATGCCAAGCGCCGCGCCGACGCCGTGCACTACCGAGCTGAAAATTTCCTCACCCACGGTGTAGCGTTTATTTGTTTTGTTCATTTTATTACCTCACCTTGTTTTTAAAACCATGTTATCACATTTTCATTGCCTTGTCAAGGGTGCATCGGTAAATTGATGGCTCATTTTATGCGGACAGTCGGGGACGCATGCCCCTACGAGAAGTCTTATCTTCACCCGTGCCAAAACTCGCAGGCACCTTACGCAAAAAACCCGCGGTTTTCACCGCGGGTTTTTAATTTAATTACTGTGCTTTTTCGATAAGCTTAACAACATAGAGGGTGAGAACACCGTCATCTGCATCAAAGTTACCCACAGCGTTGAGGGAAACTCTAATCTTTTCGCTGTTTTCAAAGTAGTTTTCACCAATCTTTGCAACATCCATTGTCATGCCTGCAGTATGGATGATGTACTGGTCAAGTACACCTGCTACAGGTTCCTTGATGTTTTCAACAGCGTTGATTTCAGCAATTTCGTATGCGTAGCGCTCTTCGCCTCTTGCAAAGGTGATGGAAGGAGCATCCCATGCATTGGTATCGCTGTATGCGCCCATTGCGGTGCTGTCAACTGCGATGCTGTCGATATCGTACTTATTAAAGTCAATGCCGCTTGCATCGAGAGTGATGAGCTTAACCTTGATTTCGGCAATTGCGTCATCCTTGTTGAGATTGAGTTCGGGAACAGTAATGGAGCAATCGTCAACAAACTCAACTGTGCTCATGTTAATGGACTGAACTTCTTCACCTCTTGCAGCGTCCATGTTCACACACTTTTCAAGTGCTTCCTGAACGGTTACATCTGCATTGGTTGTGGAATTCTTAGCAAGTTTGAGCTTGCCTCTCTTATCCATCTCGATAACCTTGCCGGTGAGAGTTGCCGCATCGTCAATGTCGGTATCGTTCAAGCTGTCAACAGTAACCTTGATTGCAGAAACTGCTCTCATGGTGCGGAGGTTGAAGAGACCGCCAACTGTGAGTTCGTACTTGCCATCGTCAAGTCTTTCGTATTCAAGAGAAGCGTGGCCAAGACCTACATAGAAGGTTTCGTCAGCTGTTGCGCTTACGCCATCTGCCCAAGTCTTGATATTAAACGGATTACCTGCATTGTCGGTAACTGTTACAGCACTTGAATTAGCAATCTTGAGAACGATGAGCTTGCTTGATGCAGAGTAGAAGTAACCTGCATAGTCAGTACCGTTTGAATCAGTTGCATGTGTAGCAAAGATAATGCTGTTTTCAGCCTTCTGAAGACCTACGCGAACACCAACCTGATCATCCTTGCCGATAACAACGATAACGGTGCTGTCATTGATGGTTACACGCGCGCGTTCAACGCTGCCTGAGCGAGAAGCCTCAATCTTGTTGGTCTTGTTACCGGTATCGGAGAAGTAAAGACCGTCAACAACAATACCGTTGTCAATCATACCCCAGTCACCGGTGCTGAACATTACGGAAACATCATAAACATTACCGTTCTTTGCACGCTGTGCAAACAAACCGCCCTTGAGGATTTCGGTAATTACCTTCTGGATATTGGAAGAACCGCTGTAAAGGTTGCCGAATGCAAGATACTTTTCAAGCTCTTCGGAAATGTCAAACTTAAATGCAAACTTGTTTTCCTTGTGGTTAAATGCATAGTTGCCGCTACCGGTGCTTGTTACAGCAATTTTGCCGTTTTTGTCAGCGCCGCACTCAAACTGTGCAATTTCGCCAAGCTCCCACTTACCGTTTGTAGTATTGAGAACTGCAATGGTGATGTTACCCTTTTCGGAAACATATACGCCGTAGCTATCCTTGATTGCTTCCTCGTAATCAGCAACATCCATATCAAGGAGGTCAGCCATTATTTCTTTTTCAGAAGTAGTGATGATGTAGTTATGCTTTTTGCGATAGTTGGAACCGTTAAGGAACTCGTGAACGAAGAGCACATTGTCATCAAGGGCAACATACTGAACATTCTTTTCATCGCTTACGATATTTGCAAGATAGCCGCCGATAACAGCGCTGTCATATGCGGGGAGTGCATCGCCGGTAAATGTGAACGCACCGGGAATTTCGTAGGTGTAAGTTACAGAATCAATCTTAACTGTCTTTGCTGTATCACCCTTGGAGGTGAGGTTACCGCCCTTGAGCGCGCCACAGTTCTGACCGATTACAAGAACATTGTCAAGCTGGTTGTAGTAGTAGAAGATAAAGTCGCCGCTGCGAACACTTTCGCCGGAGAGTTTTGCATCCTTTGCAAGTTCAGCCTGAGATCTCGAAACGGACTCGGTGTCAACATCGATAAGATGGTTGGAACCGAGCAAATATTCCTTGAAGTAAGAATACTTGTTGTCGGGGTTCTTGTAGCCATCGTTTACAGCTGCTGCATCGTACTTACCGATTGCGATAAGGCTTTCTTCTGCAGCGGTGGGCTGATAACGGATACCGCGGGTAAGATACTGACCGAATTCATAAGGCTTGTAAAGTACCTTAACTTCATAAGTTTTTGCATCTTCGTCAACAACTACAGCATAGTCAACTTCACCGTAGGTGTTTGCACCGGTGAATTCCTTGCCGCTGTAAGCAAAGTTGCTAAAGAAGTCGCTGTTTGTATCAAGTTTCCAACCGGTATTTTTGTCAAGCTTGTAAACATTAACGGTGTACTTGGACATATCAAAGGTTTCTTCACCGAGAGTAAGGCGCTGTGTGCCGTTTGTATTGGTAGTAATCTTGATATTGGTCTGGTCGCCGATATTTACAACATTGGTAAACTCAAGAGTTTCAGCAAAAACGATGCTTGCTTCGCTCTCTTCTTCATCTACATCGTAAAGAGTGAAGAAGTCGCTTGCCGCACAGTCAACATAAAGTGTAATGGGCAAGCCGAGGAATGTGGCGTGGTTGGTTCTTGCGGTGATACCAAGGTCGCTTGCCGCAATAACAAGGCCGTTTTCAAGCTCAACAGTTGCAATATCGCTGGAAAGCTTTGCCGCGTTGTACTTTTTAACAACGCTTTCGATAACGCCCTGAGAGAAGCCGGACTCTACAAGAAGAGTGGTTCTTTCGATTGTTCCGCTAACAACACCTTCGGTAGTGCTTTCTTCATTAGGATAAAGAAGCTTGCCGGTGATGGGGTCCTTTTCTGCAATCTGAGTGCCAAGCATGTTCCAGATAATCTGCGCGGTTTCACCACGGGTAAGTGCCTGGGTGTTGAGAATGCCGCTTGCAAGCCCGTCGGTAAGCTTGAGCTTCTTTGCCGCAAGGAGGTAGCCTGCGGGGTAGGTCATGGACTCGGTTTCGTAGCCAAGTGCACGAACTGCGAGTACAAGCATGTCCTGATATGTAATGGGGTCATTGTAACCGTATGTACCGTCGCCGCGGCCGCGGATAAGACCAATGCCGTTTGCATAGTCAATAGCGGTAGCGTATTCGGGAACATCGCTAAAAACGGTGCTCTCTTTTTCAGCGTTCCACTTTTCAACCTCAGTTTCGCCGGTGAGCGACTGAACAAAGAAAAGTGCCGCCTGGTAACGGGTTACGCCCTGGTCGAGCATAAGGTTGCCGTTTTTATCACCCTTCATTACATTGATAGCGCCAAGACGCATTGCCGCTTCGCTGTAATCAGCGTCACTTGCAAAAGTGTTGAATGCAAGTGCAAAAACAAGCATCATTGCTACCATAACGAGAGCGATAATTTTCTTCATACTTCTCATGGTAATCTCCTTTTTCTTCGAAAATAAACCTCAAATGGCATACTTTCGGTTTTTATCCATAGTAATATTACACTAAAACTCTAAATTTTGCAACCCATTTTTACGAATTTAATCTAAATGTAATAATAAATAGTGTTTAATAAAGAAAATCCGTCCTCACAACTGTTGTAACGCAAATGATTTTGTGTTAAAATAATCCTATATCAACTCAAAGGAGGCACCAATGAAAAGAATAGCGCGTTTTGAAAAGGTTTCAAAAGAACAGTTCCTTTGCGACTGGCTTGATACATTCGGTACCGACGGCTCCGCCGTTTATGATACAATCACACTCCCCCGCCGCGCAACAAGCGGTAGCGCGGGATATGACATCTGCACCCCCATCGCCGTTACCCTTGCCCCCGGCGAAAGCGCAAAAATCCCAACGGGTGTGCGCGTTTGGATGGAAGAGGGGTGGGTCTTTAAAATCTACCCGAGAAGCGGACTTGGCTTTAAGTTCCGCCTCCAACTCAACAACACCGTCGGAATTATCGACAGCGATTACTACAATGCCAAAAACGAGGGGCATATCTTTGTTAAAATTACAAATGATACAAACGAAAACAAAACCGTTACCCTCGGCGCCCTCGATGCATTTGCGCAAGGTATTTTCGTTGAGTACGGCATTACCCTCGACGATGACGCATGCGGCGTGCGCGAAGGCGGCTTCGGAAGCACGAGTAAGAAATAACGAGGGATTGTCAGACCCTTTTTGAAAAAAGTGTCCGACACCCCCAAAAACTTTTGAAAAAGAAAAATAAAACACCAATACACCCCTCATAAAGTTTTTTGAAAGGGTGCGGGAAAACTTTTTTACAAAAAAGGTTTCCCGTGAAAAAAGGAGATATTATGAAAGTAACAGTTTTAAAGAAATATGCAGAGCTTATCGCGCGCAGCGGCGCGGCGGTAAAAAAGGGCGACGATGTAATCATTGTTGCCGAGCTTGACCAACCCAAATTTGTTGAATATGTTGTTGACGCTTGCTACAAGGCAGGCGCGCGCAAGGTAACGGTCGACTGGACACACCAGCCGCTTGAAAAACTCCATGTTCGCCACCGCTCGCTCACCACACTTTCCAAAGTAGAAGATTGGGAGGTAAAGCGTTTTGAGCACTACATCGACACACTCCCCGCGCGCATTTGGCTTGTGAGCGAAGACCCCGACGGTCTTAACGGCATGAACTTTGCAAAGCATGCAAAGGCGGCGCAGGCGCGCTCAAAGGTAATCAAGCCGCTCCGCGACAAGATGGAAAACAAGTACAAGTGGTGCATTGCGGCAGTTCCCGGCAAAAAGTGGGCAAAGAAACTCTTCCCAACCCTTACCCCTGCGGCGGCTGTTGAAAAACTTTGGGAGGCAATTCTTTTTGCATCCCGCGCAGACGGTGATGACCCGATTGCCGACCGCAGAGTGCACAACCAAAACCTCAAGGCGCGCTGTGACTATCTCAACTCACTCGGCATTGACTCCCTCCACTACACATCCAAAAACGGCACAGATTTCACCGTTGGCATGATACCCGAGGGTGTTTTCTGCGGCGGTTGTGAGGACACACAGGGCAAGGGCGAAACATTTGAGGCAAACATCCCCTCCGAGGAGGTATTTGTTTCCCCGATGCGCGGCCGTGCAGAGGGCATTGTATACTCCACAAAGCCGCTTTCCTACAACGGTCAGCTTATCGAGAACTTCTCCATCCGTTTTGAGGGCGGCAAGGCGGTTGAGGTTAAGGCAGAGAAAAACGAAGACCTGCTTCGCACAATGATTGAAATGGACGAGGGTGCCGCATACCTTGGAGAGGTTGCGCTTGTGCCATATTCCTCCCCCATAAACAAACTTGGCTTCCTATTTTATAATACCCTCTTTGATGAAAACGCATCATGCCACCTTGCGCTCGGCGCGGGATACACCAACACTCTCCGCGACTATGATAAATATACCAAGGAAGAGCATAAAGCAATGGGCGTAAACGATTCCATCATCCACGAGGACTTTATGATTGGCTCCGAAGATCTTTCGATTGTTGCAACCACCCGCGACGGCAAAAAGGTGGAAATCTTTAAAAACGGCGAATGGGCGTTTTAATATAATATAATAAGGTAGATTGACGGTTTTGCGAGATGGAAACGGAACCCACAAACCCGCAGGGCAAGGGCTTGCTCCTGCCGTTTGTACAATATCCGACGGCGGCTTACGGCGGGAGATAAACCCCCGCCCTACAATATTTGTTCACCGCCACATCCTCTCCATAACCGTCAATCTGCCTTTTCTTTTGCTCCAAAAGGTAAAAAATGCAACAACATTCGTGTCTTCTTGCAAAAATCATGCATTTTTATTGAAAAAATGCCCTAAATGGGTTGACAAAATGAATTTTAAATGCTATTATAAGTCAAACGCTTATAAAAATAAGCACGAAAGGAATTTTTTGACATGAAAAACATTATTAAGATTATTGCTGTTGCTCTCGTTGCAGTAATGGCACTTGGTTGCTTTGCAGCTTGCGACGCAAAGGACAGCGGCGAAAAGGTTTACAAGATCGCTTCCGACAATGCATTTGCTCCTTTTGAATACCTCGATGCAGAAACCAACACCTATGTTGGCGTTGATATGGACATCATGGCTGCTATCGCAGAAGATCAGGGCTTCAAGTACGAAATGGCTAATGTTGGCTTCGATGCAGCTCTCGGTCAGGTTCAGGCAGGTCAGGCTGACGGCGTTATCGCCGGTATGACCATTAAGCCCGAGCGCGAAGAAATCTTCGACTTCTCCACCGGTTACTTTGAAGACGGTCAGATCATGGTTGTTGCTGCTGACAGCGACATCGCTTCTCTTGAAGACCTCGCAGGCAAGGTAGTTGCTACCAAGGCAGGCACCATGGGTCTTGAATTTGCTGAAGCAAACAAGGATAAGTACGGTTACACCACCACCATGTTCGAAGGTTCTGTTGAAATGTACCAGGCAGTTGCTCAGGGTTCTTGCGTAGCTTGCTTTGAGGACCGTGCAGTTATCGGTACCGCAATTGCAAAGGGCGAAGTTAACCTCAAGACTGTTGGCGATGTTATCAATCCCGGCTGGTACGGCTTTGCTGTAAACAAGGGCAAGAACGCTGAACTCCTTGCAATGTTCAACGCAGGTCTTGAAAACATCAAGGCAAGCGGCAAGTACGATGAAATTCTTGCTAAGTACGGTATGTAATTAGTACATAAAAATTCGCATTTTATTAAGCATGGTGCCGCGAAAGCGGCATCATGCTAAATTTTGCTATAAGCCGAGGGAAGTCGAACCCCGTACGGTTTTACTGGGCGGATTTTCGCCCATCCTGCCGCAAAGTGCTTGAAAATATTTCGTACATTTCAAGAACGCAAGCGGCGAAAAGCACAAAATATTGCCGTCAGGGACGTGTGTGTTCGACTTCCCTCGGCTTAGGACGTTATTATGAATTTGGATTTTACGAGAGTATTCAGTGATACTCTGCCGCTTTTGCTTGAAGGTACAAAAACTACCATCTCAATTGCGCTTATTTCTATATTTGCCGGTCTTGTGGTGGGATTTGTGTCCTGCCTTATGGGCTTGTCTAAAAACCCGATACTCCGCGCGATTTCCAAATCCTATGTTTGGATTATCCGCGGCACACCTATGATCGTTCAGGCATTTTTCGTATTCTATGCCATCCCCCAGTTTTTCCCGGGTATCATCCCCTCCCCCTATGTTTCGGGTTTTGTAACCCTTACTCTTAATGCGGGCGCATACCTTTCCGAGATTATTCGCGGCGGTATTCAGGCTGTTCCCGTGGGACAGACAGAGGCGGCTCGTTCGCTCGGTCTTTCCGCATTTAAAACAATGATTAAAGTTGTTTTGCCCCAGGCTTTTAAAATCGCCATCCCCTCGATGGTAAACCAGTTTATTATCACAGTTAAGGACACTTCTATCGTATCCGTTATCAGCCTTAATGAAATCGTTAACAGTGCAAAGAAGGGTATCGGTATGAACTACCGCTTCTTTGAAACATATATCGTTGTTGCAGTTTTCTATCTCGTTATTATTTCTGCGCTTATGGTACTTTCAAACTACATTGAAAAGAGGATGAACAATGAGCGAAAAGGTTAGAGTTATAGATCTTGAAAAACATTTCGGTGACCTTGTTGTTCTCAATGGCATCAATGTTACCATAAAAGAGGGCGAAGTTGTTTGCGTAATCGGCCCCTCGGGTAGCGGTAAGTCAACTTTCCTCCGTTGCATCAACCGTCTTGAAGAAGCAACGGGCGGCAAAATCTATGTTGACGAACTTGAAATTACACATAAGAAAGTAGACCTCAACAAAGCACGCGAGGAAATTGGCATGGTATTCCAGCAGTTCAATCTCTTTGCAAACTATACTGTACTCCAAAACATTATGCTTGCCCCCGTTGAACTTGGCAGAATGAATAAGGCCGCGGCAAAGGCAAAGGCAATGGAACTCCTTGAGCGCGTTGGTCTTGCCGACAAGGCAAACAATTATCCTTCCCAGCTTTCAGGCGGTCAGCAACAGCGTGTTGCAATTGCACGCGCGCTTGCAATGAACCCCGACCTCATGCTCTTTGACGAGCCTACAAGCGCACTCGACCCCGAAATGGTTGGTGAAGTTCTTCAGGTAATGAAAGAACTTGCCGCAGCGGGCATGACAATGATTGTTGTTACCCACGAAATGGGCTTTGCGCGTGATGTTGCGGATAGAGTTTTGTTCATGGCAGACGGCAATATCGTTGAAGAGGGCACTCCCGAAGAAATCTTTGGCAACCCCAAAAACGAGCGCACAAAAGAATTCCTTTCTTGCGTACTTTAATAAAAAAATCGGTTCACGGTTTGTGAACCGATTTTGTTTTAAGCGTAATAATATGTCAGCCATGTTTTGCGCCTCCCTCCGAGAGGGAGGTGGCGGCGTAGCCGTCGGAAGGAGCCTGCGACAGTTTTGAATTTCATTTATATTTTCCCCTCGCACGCTTTTGTTTTAAGCACAAAAAAAGTTCACGGTTTAAAACCGTGAACTTTTTTATTTAAACTGAATTACTGAACCCAAATGGATACTGCCTTAGCGTAAGCTTCGTTAATCTGCTCAATCCAAGACTCTGCCGCGGGGAGATAGGACTCATAGAGAGAAGCCCAGTTGCTGTTACGCTCGCGGAGGTTGAGGATAAGCTTCTTGTT
Organism: Eubacteriales bacterium; assembly: GCA_045632225.1. GTDB lineage: Bacteria > Bacillota > Clostridia > Oscillospirales > CAG-272 > UMGS902. Next base: position 16,239 of record JAZQWE010000116.1, read on the forward strand.
GTAGGGGCCTACCTGATAGTAGTAACCGATATCATAAACGATGTTGTCGAAGATGATGTCAAGCATTTCGGTGGACTCAGCGTCGCGGGCAGCCTGACCTTCAAGAGTTACATCATAGAGTGCGGGGGTGATTTCCTTTTCGCCGAGATATGCAAGAGCCTCGGTGATTTCACCAACCATCTTAATATCATTAACTACAAGCGGTACGCAAACGAACTGAGAGTTAAAGGGAGAAGTGGTGGTGTAGTATGTATCCTGGTTAACAGAAAGCTTGGGGTAAGGAAGAATACCGAAGTCATTTTCCATTTCGCGGTACTTAGGCATCTGACGAATGATGGAGGTGAAGAACAAGCCCTGGTTGTTCTGCCACCAGCTGTCGCCGGGGCCGGAGTTGTTAAGGCGCTGATACTGAAGTGCGTGAACATCGTCATAAGCGATTTCAACATACTTGTTGAGCGCGTCGAGAGTGGTTTCGTTGTAGAATGTGAGTTCGATCTGACCCTTATCGTTAACGGTGCAGCAACGCTGACCTGCAGCATTTACAATACCGGTGATGGAGTCGTCCCAAACGAGGAGGCCGTAGAGGTCATTACCGTCGTACTTACCGTCATTGTTAAGGTCTTCGGAAACGCTCTTTGCGATTTCAGCAAACTTTTCGATAGTCCACTGACCGCCCTTAACGAGGTCATAGGGATTTTCGATACCGTAGTCATCAGCGAGTTTCTTGTTGAACATAATGCAGTATGCGCATTCGTTATCGGAAACGGTGATTTCACCGGTGGTGAAGAATACTACATCCTTAATGGAAAGGCTGTTTGTAGCATTGGCATCCCAACGGGAGGAATCAAGCTGAATGGAGGGGATATGGTTCATGTCATAGAGGTAACCCATAGTTGCAAGCTGGGTAACATCGTATGACGCGATAAGGCAAAGGTCATAGTTGGGGGTGTTGGATGCAATCTGAGTGTTGATAGCATTAAAACCGGGACCGGGCTTACCGCTGGATGCAGAGGAGTAACCGGACTTTACATCGGAATAGATGTCGATGTTAAAGTTCTGCTCCATTGTGAGAACGCGCTCATACTGTGCGTTTTCGAGGTAAGTGTAGTCGGGACTTTCTTCTTCATAGTTAAAGTCATTGCACGCCTCATTACCTGCGGAGAGGATACGGAACTGGGCTTTATTGTAGTCGCCCTTCAATACAACTTCCTTTTCGGTGGGAGCGGTTGCATCGCCGTTAACGCTTGCGGTTGTTTCCACGGTCTTGTCGCCGCAAGAAGCCAAACCGATGCATACACATGCGAGTGCAAGCACTGTGCTGATAATCTTTTTCAAAATTATAACTCCTTTCGGGCGTAAAACGCCTATTTTGATTTATACATTACTATAATATCACACTTTTTAAAGCAAATCCATACAAAAAATTACCCAAAAATAAAATAATTTTTTGCAAAGATTGACCAAGATTATTTTTTGTGGTATGATATGTAATGTAATGTAAATAAAAAAGTAACATAGGGGAGGTGTAAAGCCGCATGCATGTACTGGTAGAAGAAGCATTTGTAAACTCGCATTGGTGTACGAGTTATATCAAAGGCATAACCGCGCAAGCCAAGCGCAAGGGCATCCCCGTGGATATTCATACCGATACGGATTTTATTTTTGCGGATGGCTTTGATGACACCCATGTTATTATTATAGGTTCTTCAATCGTTTGGGCATCCCAAAACATGACCTTGCTTTACAATAACGGAATACACCCAATCGTACTTTCAATTGCAAATTATCAAAAGCAGTTCCCGTTTGCAAGTTTCATCATCATGGACTACGGCGATGCCGCGCAAAAGCTGATGAAATATCTGCGTGACAGAGATTGCAAGCGCACCGCATTTTTCTCGGGCAACCCCAAAAGTTCCACAGATATGCAAAAACTCAACAACTTTTTGCAAAATGGCGGTAGCGAAAACGATGTTTTTACATACAAGGACTCACTTGCAAAAACATGCGACCGCCTAATCGAGCGCATTGGCGAGTATGACTCGGTACTCTGCGCAAACGATGTTTCTGCGGTTGTACTTCTCCGCAAACTGATGAACCTTGGCTACTCCATCCCAAAAGACTACCATATCGCCACATTTGGCGACACCACCCTCTCAAATCTTGAAATTCACAATATCGCCGTTGCCAAGGTTAAAAGCCTTGATGCGGGTCGCCTTGCAGTAAACACCTATCGCATGCTTAAAAACGACCCCGAGATTTCGGCACTTTCCTTCTTGCTCCATTGCGACATTTTCGACTGCCATTGCGAGGCGGTTGACATTAAACTTGAGCACACGGATTTTGTCATTGAGCCAAGCGGTTCGACCGACTTCCTCAGCGACCCCGATGTAAAAAAGGTATTGCTTGTTGAAAAACTCCTTGCGGGATGCGACAAGCTCGACATCTGCATTTTGCGTGAGGTGCTCAATAAGGAAAGTTACTCCAAAATCGCGACAAAACTCTTTATTGCGGAAAATACAATCAGTTACCGCATCAAAAAGATACTTTCTCTTGCCCCCGACAAAACAAAAGAGGAAGTCTTTGACCTCCTCTCCCAGTTCTTATTCTAAAACAAAACCATGCAAAACCGATTGGCTTTGCATGGTTTTTTTAATTAAAATGCAAGTGTAAAGTGCTCGGTTTCGTAAACGAGTGTGCTCTCACCGTCTTTTTCAACATAGAGTTTGCAAGAAATCTCGGCGCTTTCAATCTTCTTAATGCCGAGTTCGTTTTGCAAAAGACCAAAGAGTGTGCATGTGGGGAAACCGTCATGACCGTTGAGCATGCTCACACGGCCGTCATTTTCATAATCCATACCGTTTACCTTGTGGATGTAGAACTTTACACGCATCATTGAATCAGCGTGGTTGTCAAGGTATGTAGAAATTGTGGTATAGCCGCCAGCGTTGATGTAAAGGTCACGCAAAACGAGATATGCATACTCGTTATCCACAAGTACGGTACCGTCATTGTCAATTTCCTGTGTATAGTCTGCGTCACAGTTTGTGTGAACAACGATTTCGGGAGTAGCCTCTTCAATAACCCCATCAACAACAAACTGCATTTCGGGTTCATGCTCGTGATCGTGGCCGTGATCTTCTTCTACAACCTCTTCAAAATGGCCGTTTTCAATGTGGAGCGAAATATCAAACTCTTTTAAGTGGCAAATGTGAGCAGAGTCAAGGCGCGTGCGCGCAATCTTAACAGTGTCGGTTGCATCTTCGCCTGCGGGACAGATGCAATATTCATCTACAAATGCATGTCTGTCAAGATAAAGGCCGTTTGCCTCAAAATAATCGGTGCAAACACGAACATCTTTGTCAGAGGCGTTGTGCACCTCAAAGTTGACATTGATATACGCATCTTCGCTGTAGTCAAGGGAAGTAACGACAACCTGAATATCGTTTTGGTCATATATGAGATGTTCTACGAGGTCAACTTCGTGCAACTCAAAACCATGCTGGACTTTCTTGTTAAGACCAAGTTTTTCTGTCACATCGCAACCGACAAAAGTGCTGAGAACGAGTACAAAAGCAAGTAGCATTGTAAACAGTTTTCTCATGATTACTCTCCGTTTCTTAAACAATATACAGTTCTAATATACCATTTTTGAAACTTTTTGTCAATCATAATATTTTTATCACCCATAAAATCACTCCGTACAGCGTGCCGGAAAGGACAGCGTACAGAATTACGGGGCCTGCAACAGTAAAGATTTTTGCCCCAACTCCAAGCACTAAACCCTCGGCTTTTGTGTCAATTGCGGGCGACACCACCGAGTTTGCAAACCCCGTAACGGGCACAAGCGTGCCCGCGCCCGCGTATTTTGCAATGTTGTCAAAAATGCCAAGACCCGTGAGAAGCGCCGTGATAAAAATAACGGTGATTGATACAAGAACATAGCGGTCGTCGGCGCTGTAGTCGGTGATGGCGCCGTAAAGGTCGAAAAGTGCCTGCCCAAGCGTGCAAATTGCACCGCCAAAAATAAATGCGAAAATGCAGTTTTTGATTATCGGCGATTTTTTCGCGGTGTTTTGCACAAGTTTTTTGTATTCTTCTTTGTTTATGTCCATATTTGTATTCATCCTTTCTCAAAAAGCGAATTTTTCAATCGCGCCTTGATGATAGTTTGGATGGAAAATATGAATTTATACAAAAATGTGGGTAAAACGGGATGTCCAAGGGGCCATCCCCTACGGGTTTGTGGGAACATTTCAACATCCTTGTAGGGGGCGGCGCCCTCGACGCCCCGCATTTGTGAGGTTCGAGCCCTAGATGCTTTTATCTATACAAAGCAAAAACCCCCGCTAAAGCGGGGGTTTTCACTTTGGTGGACCATCTAGGGCTCAGAACCTAATGTGTGCGCTCACAACATCTTATTTTTACTTCACTTTTTGCGCACACATTTATACAAATGCTCCGCATTTGTGAGCTTTGAGCCCATGCTCTGATCTATGCAAAACAAAAAGCACCCACTTGGGTGCTTTTTGTTTTGGTGGACCATCTAGGGCTCGAACCTAGGACCGACCGGTTATGAGCCGGTAGCTCTAACCAACTGAGCTAATGGTCCGATTGACTAATCTATTATACACCCCTTTTTATGCTTTGTCAAGCATTATCGCTCGACATTTTTCACCGTACACAATTGTTGACAAATTGTATATATGGGAGTATACTGTAGAGGTAAATACAAACTCACGAAAGGATTTTTACCATGAAAAAGATTTTAGCAACACTCCTTGCGCTTTCTGTTTGCGTATTCATGTTTGCATGCGGCAAAGATGCACAAACCACCGAAGAAGTTACTACCGAGGCAACCGTTACCGAGGCTGTCACCACCGCGGCCGCTACCGATGAAACCGGCACAATTGATGAAGTTGTCGCGGCAATCGACACCGTTCTTTCCACTATGAAAAACGGCACTCTTGAAGAATATGTTGCCCTCACCGGCATGTCGATTGACAACGCTGACCCCATGACCGTTGCAATGGTTGACGCTATGTTCAAAAAGTTTGATTACAGCCTTGGTCAGGCAACCCAAGTTGACGATACCCACGCAACAGTTGACGCTTCCATCACATCCCTTGACATTATGGGCGCACTCATGTCCTACATGACCGTTGCGGCTGCGGCTGAAGACCCCGAAACATTTGACGCTGACGGTTCGGTATTTATGAGCATGCTCACCGCTGACGATGCGGCTACCACCACCGCCGAAATCAAGATTAACCTTGAAAAGGTTGACGGCGCTTGGGCACTTAGCGATGACAACGCTGACTTTACCGCGGCTCTCTCCGGCGGCCTTGCTGAATAAGTAAACATATAAAAAATCCCGCTTTGGCGGGATTTTTTTGTTTGTATGGTGTATAATAATTGGCTCCCTCCGTCGCCGTACGGCGTCACCTCCCTCGAAAGAGGGAGGCATATTTCCTATATCATTCTCCCCTACTTTAACTCCGCCATTTTTTCAACGGCTCTGTCGCAAATGTGGTAGGTGTGCTCGCTCAAAAACGGCTCGGAAAACTTTAGCCTTGCCCCCACCTCATCCAAAAAAACAAAATCACGCTTTGCGCAAATCACAAGATAAAACCGCCCGTCATCGCCGCAAAACAGACGGCTTTCGCCGTCAAAGCCGCAATTGGCAAGCCGCGCGCACGCGTTTATCAAAAAAGCGGCATTTTCAAACCTATACAAAACATTCTCTGCCCCGCCGCCCTCACTTCGCGAAACGAAAAGCTCACAACCGCCCGACATACACCGAAACGCCCTTATGTACAGATTTTCGCGCACAGTTTCAAAGCCGAGTGTGCGCTTTGCTTCATCTAAAATGCTCCATATAACACGCCGCGTTCTCGCATTGGAATAATCAAGAGTGTCAAACTCAATATCGTAATACTCCATATCCTCACGCGAGAGAGAAACTTTCAAAGCGGCATCGGAAATTTTCAACAGCTCCATAGTGCGCTCCTTTCTACTAACCATTATATTTAAATCATGCGAAAATGTAACCCCAAACTTTTTTGAAAAATTGGAAGAAAGAGGGTAATATCTCTCCTATTTGAATATATTTTTCAAGCGTGGCAAAAATATTTTGCAAGAGGTGAAGCAATATGCGCGGATGCGAACGAAGAATTATCATGCTTAAAGGCACGGACTCCGAGATTTTTGACGAGGCATACTTTCTTTTGCGAAAAGATTTTAAAAATGAAAAGGACGAAAGCGAAATTGTTGACGAAGCGCACAGAATAGTGTCGCTTAACACAACAAAGCGCCGCCGCCGCAAAAAAGATGCGCTGTTTTTTGCCGCGGGGATTGCCTTTGGCGCCGCCGTAGCAATAATTTTTGCAATAATTCTGTAGCTATTGCAAAATACATTTGCAAAGTGTATAATATAATTAAATTATGTGTGCGTTACATTTCTGCAAAAAGCCCGCCTGTGCGTTTTCGCGGTCAACTTTAAGCAGACTATAAACTTTTTAACTGCCCCGTGGACAGTTTTATTTTCATGCAAAGGAGAATTTATGACAGAAAACAACAAAAAAGTATATAAATCGCCCTCGGCAAAGCCTAATAAGCAAAAGAAAAAAATCTTTTCAAAGCCCGAGGCACCAAAAGCCGAAACGCCCAAGGTAGAAAATGCGCAAAAGCCAAAGCCAAAGCGCCATTATTATAAAAAGAAGAAAAAAGCGGCTCCCGAAATCAATTCGAAAATCCGCATTGCATCGCTCGGCGGTCTGCATGAAATCGGCAAAAACATGACCATGATTGAGTGCGATGACGATATTATCATCATCGATTGCGGCATCGCCTTCCCCGATGAAGACATGCTCGGCGTTGACCTTGTCACCCCCGACATTACCTATCTTGAGAAAAACGCGGACAAAATCCGCGCAGTTTTGCTCACCCACGGGCATGAG
>JAZQWE010000117.1:0-2510 GCA_045632225.1 Eubacteriales bacterium
GAAATAAACGCCTTCCTCTTTAATTCTGCGAAGTTTTGCAAGTGAGAAAACCTGAAATCCGCCGCTATCGGTAAGAACTGGTTTATCCCAATTGAAAAACTTGTGAATTCCACCAAGTTTATAAATAAGTTCGTCGCCGGGGCGAATGTGGAGATGGTAAGTGTTTGAAAGTTCAACCTGACAATTGATTTCCTTGAGGTCGGTTGTCGAAATTCCGCCCTTTACTGCGGCACTTGTACCTACATTCATAAAAACGGGGGTCTGAATGGTTCCGTGAACGGTAACAAATTCACCGCGTCTTGCTTTACCCTCTTTTTTAATCAAATTAAACATCGTATAATTCCTCTACTAATTTATTCTCTGCCGAACTGTCTGTCAAGTTCGTGTTTGGTAAGGTTTACTACAACCGGTCGACCGTGAGGACAAACGGTTATATCAGGTATTGTCAATATTTTTTCTACAACAAATTTGACATCGCTTTCCGTGTCAAATCTGCCGCCTTTCATTGCCGCTTTGCACGAGGCTTGATAAAGCGCCTTTTCATAGGCGTTTTGCTTTGTAATTTCGGCATTGCCCGTACCTGAGGCAAGGTTGTCGGCTATTGTCGCAAACACATCTTCTACCTCGGAAATTTTTAGTGCAGAAGGTATCTGTGTTATTTTAACTTGTCTTTGCTTGTATTCAACTTCAAAATCAAATCCGATTTCATTGAAACTTTCGGTATATTCACAAACTGCATTAAAATCGCTTTGCGAAAGACCAAGAGTAATCGGAACTAGCAAAATTTGCGGCAATACAACCGCATCTTTCAGCTTGCCTCGAAGAGATTCAAACAAAATTCGCTCGTGAGCGGCGTGTTTGTCAATGACAACAAGTTTGCCATCGGTTTCGACAAAAATATATGTATTGAAAGCAACGCCGACAATTTTATAGTCGACGGTCGATACTTCATTTTTTAGCGTAGTTGGTTCAGGAGCTGTATAAAAAGACTGTACTGTTTCTGTATCGGGGATAAATTTAGGCGGTTCTACTACGGTTGTGTCATCCTTTTTAGGTAATCCGAGTTCCTTTCTCGCCTGCTCGCGAAAATCATCGGAAACGCGCGAGTAAAATGGCATTGTGCTTACCGATTCCATTTTTATTTGCTCGGGATTTGCATTTTTTCGCTCGGTATAGTCAAAAACCGGCACAAAAGCAGAAGTTGAGCGTGTGGGAGTGACACTTGGACTACGCAACACCAAGTCGGGGCGCACGGTGTTATTTTCAATGGTATTTCTGACAGCATAATATACCGTGTCAAAAATCAACTTTTCATTTGAAAACTTAACTTCAAGTTTTGCGGGATGTACATTTACATCAACAGCACTTGGGTCAATATCTATAAAAAGTACACACGATGGGAATCTCTCGGGAGCGATATATGAGGAGAATGCTTGTTCGAGAGCGGCCATAGCGGTGCGACTCTTTACATAGCGGTGATTTATAAAAAAGTTTTGGAAGTTTCTTGTGGGTTTTACATTGTCCGAAGTACCGATAAAACCAAAAACATCAACGCCGTCTCCGTGACATTTCACTTCTAACAGCTTTTTAGCAAAATCCCTGCCAAGAATTGAAAAAATTGCATGATCAAGTTTTCCATCTCCGGAACTTTCAAGTTTAATATTACCGTCAGAAATAAGTTTAAATGCTATTTCCGGATGAGAAAGTGCAACTTTTTCAACGGCGGCACATACAGCAGATGCCTCTGTTGAGTCCTTTTTTAAAAATTTTCGCCTTGCGGGAACATTTGCAAAAATTTCTTCAACTGTAATGGTCGTACCGTTGGGGCAACCTGCGTCACTCACCTCGAGTATTTCCCCGCTGTCAGCATAAAGCATGGTGCCGCTTGTGGCGTTTTCGGTTTTAGAAATTATGCGAACTTTGGAAACGGAGGAAATAGCAGCAAGCGCTTCACCTCTAAAGCCAAGTGTAAAAATTGCATTTAAATCGGCCGCATTTGAAATCTTGCTTGTCGCGTGCCGTTTAAGCGCAAGCGGCATGTCCTCGGGATTGATACCGCTACCGTTATCAGAAACACGGATATATGAAACACCGCCGTTTTTGATTTCAACTGTTATTTGTGAAGCGTGTGCATCTATTGAATTTTCAATAAGTTCTTTAACAACAGAGGCGGGGCGGTCAACTACTTCACCCGCCGCTATTAAATTGGCAACATGGGGGTCAAGTACATTGATTTTTCCCACTTGCACACACCACCTTTCATTTTAATGTTTTCTTGAGTTCGTAGATGAGGTTCATGGCCTCGATAGGGGTAAGCGTATTGATATCGATGGAGCGGAGTTTATCAGCAACCTCTTTTTCATCGCTTGCACTAAGCATGGAAAGCATATCAAAACCGTCATCATGACTTACTGCGGCGATAGGTTTTGTAACAACAGTTTCTCCGTTTTCAATACCCTTTAATATTTCCTTGGCGCGACGAATAACTTCTGACGGCACACCTGCAAGTT
>JAZQWE010000118.1:0-9289 GCA_045632225.1 Eubacteriales bacterium
GCTTTGTTACGATCATAACATCAGCGCCCGCTTCATTAGCCTCAATAGCCGCAGAAGTACCTGCTCCGCCGCCGCCGATGATAAGAACATCGGTTTCATAGTCGGGCTTTGAAAGGTCTACGCTATCAGCGGTGATACGGCTGTGAGCCTGAAGAATCTCTGCAAGTTCGGTAGGAACCTTGTCGCCCTTGTTAGGACCGATTTTGAGAGTATCAAACTCGTCCTGCTTATAGTCGGGATGAAAAGCCGCAAGAAGATCTTCCTTCTGCTTTGCGGTCATACGCTCCGGCTCAAACGCAATATTCTTATCTCTTGCCGCTTCAACTGCAGCTATAGATTTCTGAAACTTTTCCGAATACATATTTCTTTTCCTCCTTACTTCTCAATTTCACGGTTGTTGTAAAGCTCTTTCATCTCGTCGATGGGCTTCTGCATAAGAGCTTCGATAAGTTCGTTAAAGTCACCGTTCTTTACTTCTCTTACACGGTCCTCAAGATGGCCACAGCCGGGAGCAAGATACTTGCCGTTAATTCTTCTTGCAAGCATTGCAACCTGAGGATGAGAAATACCAGCAGGACATCTGGAGGAGCACACGCCGCACATTACGCAGTCAAAGGACTCCTCAGCGCACTTTTCAAATTCGCCGCGCTGTGCGTATGCAATATACTGCATAACATTAAGACCCTGTGTACAGCTCTTGGTGCAGGCATTACAACCGATACAAGCGTAGATTTCGGGATAAAGCTGCATCATAACAGCCTCGGTAACCGGAATCTTATTGACATCGTACACCTGCTTAACAAGCGGGAAGAAAGGAAGGGTTGCAATATACATATTGTCCTCAACCTTGGTCTGGCAAGCAAGACAAGCCTTGAGCTCCTTGTCGCCCTTAATGCGATAGATTGTAGCACAAGCACCGCAGAAACCGTTACGGCAGCCGCAACCTCTGACAAGCTGATAGCCGGCATATTCCATAGCGGTCATAATAGTTAAATTCTCCGGCACTTCATACTTTTTGCCGAAAAGGTATATATTAACTAACTTTTCCATTATCATCTCTCCTTTAATACTCGTCGGGAAGTTCGTCAAGTTCGTCGCAACGGAATACGGGACCGTCCTTGCAAACATACTTTGCACCAACATTACATCTGCCGCATTTACCTACGCCGCACTTCATTCTAAGTTCAAGCGTGGTGTAAATCTGCGTTTTGTCGAATCCGATTGCGGTAAGTCCCTCAAGGGTAAACTTAATCATAATCGGAGGTCCACACAAAACCGCGGTCTTGTTAGTGTCAAAGCCAAGCTCTTTGACATAGTTAGGAACGAAGCCAACATGCCCGTCCCAGCCGTCCTGAGGATTGTCTATTGTAAGGTGAACATTTACACCCGCATCGGTTGCCCACTCTTCAATAATCTCGTTATAATCAAGCAAGTCGTCTTTACTACGGGAGCCGTAAACGATGTCAATATCGCCATAACGGTCACGGTAGTGACGGCAATAGTTGATTACAGAACGGAGAGGTGCAAGACCTACGCCGCCTGCAATAAAGAGCAGATTTTTGCCCGCAAAAACATCGTCAACCGGGAACGGCTTGCCGTAAGGACCTCTGATTGTAATCTGCTGACCAACTTCAGCCTGATGCAACCACTCGGTAACGCAACCGCATTTCTTAATGGAGAATTCCATATACTCTTCATTTGTAGGAGAAGAGGTAATGGAGAACATTGCCTCGCCCACGCCGGGGATAGAGAGCATTGCGCACTGACCCGGGCGGTGGTCAAAAGCCTTTTTACCGTCAAGAGTTACCACTCTGAAGGTTTTAATATCAGGTGTATCTATGCGTACATCTGTAATGACTCCGACTAAGGGAATCAGGGTTTCTTCATAATTACTCACTGTCTTACCCTCCGAGTTTCTTCATTACTTTTACTATATTCATTGATATAGGGCACTTTGCAAGACATCTTCCGCAGCCAACACAACTGAAAAGTCCGTCATTGTTTTCGGGGTAGTAAACAAGTTTGTGCATAAATCTCTGGCGGAAACGCTCTTTCTGGGTAAGACGGTTGTTGCCATGTGCCATTTTGGTGAACTCAGAGTACATACATGAGTCCCAGCATCTGTATCTGATAACGCCGTTGCCGGTGTTGAAGTCCTTGATGTCATAGCACTGACAGGTGGGACATACGAAGGTGCATGTGCCGCAGCCAAGGCAGGTAGCAGAAAGTTCATCCCACTCAGGAGAATTGAACAACTCCTCGGTCTTACCGCCGCCAAAAGCACTTGTATCAAGTTTTGACAAAGGAAGCTTCTTCATAACAGAAGCAATCTTTTCCTTCTGTGCGTTTACTGCATCGTCGCCGCACTCCTCGGTAAGTGCCTCAAGTTTTTTCATAAGTGCTTCACCTTTTTCGGTGTTGCTCTTGAAGAAAAGTTCACTTTCGGTCTTCCATACCGATACATCGCCCGCAGGCTCCTCGGGAGAAATACCAAACGCGGTGCAGAAGCAAGTTTCTGAAGGCTTGGAGCAAGCGAGGGACACAATTATGCCCTTTTCACGCTTGGATGCATAGTAGCTGTCAACGGGTTCCTTGATAAACACTCTGTCAAGGATGTCAAAGCTCTTTACATCGCAAGCACGAACGCCGAATACAACAAAATCTTCAACTTCGCTTCTTGTATCGATAACTTCTATTGCCTTGCCCTCGGTCTTAAACGCCATAAGGTCCTCGGTCTGAGGGAAGAAAAAGTCTTTAGGGCTCTTTACGGTGTTGAGAGCATCGCTCCAAACAGTGCCGTTTCCCCATTCTTTATAAGCGGCACTTCCGTCAGCCTGGTCTACAGGGAGATAAAGTTTTGCGCTCTTTGCAATTTCTTCAAAAATTGCATTTACAGCATTAAGTGAACACTTACGCATCAGTTATCCCTCCTGTCAAATACTTCACCGGGTTCAATATCATCATTAGTATAATTTACGAGAGGTGCTCTTGAACCAACAGTTTCGCCCGCCTGATACTCGCCGTAAAATTCGTTAATATCCTTAATGAACTTGCGGTTGAGGAGGTGGAGAGGAATATTCTGGGGACAAACTCTTGAACATTCGCCGCAGTCGGTGCAACGGCCCGCAACATGGTATGCGCGGATGAGATGGAAGAGTTTTTCCTCAAAGCTGTTTGCGGGAGACTTGTTTTCAACGCCCGAAGCGGGATTGTCAAACACGCACTTTTCGCAAGTGCAAGCAGGACAAGCATCTCTGCACGCATTGCAACGAATGCAACGGGAAAGTTCGCTCTGCCAGAATGCAAAGCGCTCGTCGGGAGTCATTGCCTCAAGCTTTGCAACTTCATCAAAGCGATTGCTTTCAAGCACTTCGCCCTCTTCTCCGAGAAGCTCATCATAGGCAACATGCTTTTTGCTCTTGCAGTTTACACATCTCTCAGCAAGCACATCGCTCTTGGAAATCATAACCGGTGCATCTTCGTAAAGGGTGGTTACCGCAATCTTTTCGCCGGTTGTATCAACAGAAGCGATACCGTCGCCGCTGATTGCCTTAACCTTTGCGATATCAACCATACCGTCGCAAGGAATGCCAACTGCATAAACCTTTTCACGGTCAAAGCGATGCTCGGTAAGAAGCTGATTGAAACTATATGTATCACAGGGCTTGAGGAAAACTAAAAGCTTACCTTCAAGACGGTCGGTCTTTTTAACAAGGTACTTTGCGAAGTTTGCTCCGCAAAAATCGCTCCAAACGAAGTTTGCCTGAAGTTCCTCTGCACTCTTGAAAACAGTGGGGGTGACATCATAGTCAAACTCACCCTTGCCCCAGCCGAGAACGGCGGTAACAGTACCGTCATTAAGCAGAGAAACTGCTTTGTCTACAAGCTGTTCACGCATTATTTTTTGCATCGCAGATCCTCCAATCTCTTGTTCTCACCAAGTTCAATAATCTTTTCTGTAAAGTCGTTCATAGTTGCGGCAAACTTTGCACCCTCTGCCGCAGAAACCCATTCAAGACGGGTTCTTTCCTTCTCAATGCCGAGATAGTCGAGCATTGAGAAGAGAGCTGTCATTCTGCGTCTGGTATAGTAGTTGCCCGAAGTGTAGTGACAGTCGCCGGGGTGACAGCCGCAGATTATAACGCCGTCAGCGCCTCTCTGGAAGGCGCGGAGCACAAACATAGGATTGATACGGCAGGAGCAAGGTACACGGATGATTTTAACCTCTGCCGGATAGTTAAGGCGGTTGCCGCCTGCAAGGTCAGCACCTGCGTAGGAGCACCAGTTGCAACAGAATGCAACTATCAAAGGCTTAAATTCTTTTATTTGCATATTGCGTCTACCTCCGCCATAATCTGTGAGTTTGCAAAGCCGTTAAGGTCCATAGCACCCGACGGACAAGCAACGGTACAAGCACCGCAACCCTGACAAACCGCGGGGTTAACAGATGCAACTCTTCTTACCTTAGTAGTTCTGTCGGGCATGCGGAATTCCTTATCGAGATAAGAAATTGCACCGTAAGGACATACTCTTTCACAAGAAGAACAGCCGTTACACATAAGCTCGTTTGAATGAGCAACACAGGGGTTGCCGGTGAGCTTATCCTTTGCAAGAAGTCCGATAACCTTAGCCGCAGCAGCACCTGCCTGAGATACGGTTTCGGGAATATCCTTCGGTCCCTGACAAGCGCCCGAAAGGAATACGCCTGCGGTGGGACTTTCTACGGGACGAAGCTTAGGATGTGCCTCGGTGAAGAAATCGTTAGTATCCATACTTGCAGTAAGCATGGTTGCAAGAGGACGCGCGGATGTGTCAGGCTCAATAGCAGCCGCAAGAACAACAAGGTCAGCGTCGATGTGAAGCTGCTTGTTGTTAAGAAGGTCGGATGCCTGAACCTTGAGTTTACCACCCTCGGGAGTAACCTTGCCTACCATACCCTTAACATACTTAACGCCGTATTCTTCTACTGCACGGCGATAGAATTCGTCAAAGTTCTTACCGGGAGTTCTAACATCAATGTAGAATACATAAACATCGGTATCCGGATATTTATCTCTTGTGAGCATTGCGTGTTTTGCGGTATACATACAGCAAATCTTGGAGCAGTATTCCTTACCCTTTTCAGCGCAGGCGTCGCATCTTGAGCCAACGCACTGAACAAATACGATGGTGTGAGGATGTTCTCCATCGGAAGGACGGAGAAGCTTGCCCGCAGTAGGACCTGCCGCATTGGTAAGACGCTCAAACTCAAGCGAGGTGATAACATCCTTAGACTGGTTATACGCGTATTCGTCAAACTTATCAAGACTGATGGGGTTAAAGCCGGTTGCAACTACTATAGCACCGTACTTTTCCTCAACGAACTCGTCCTTTTGAGTATAGTCAATAGCGCCTGCCGCACAAACCTTTGAACAAACGCCGCACTTGCCGTTCTTAAGCATATTGCAGGCGTTGGGGTCGATGGTAGCAACCTTCGGCACCGCCTGTGCAAAAGGAATGTAAATTGCACTACGGTTATCCATACCGAGATTGAACTCGTTAGGAACTTTCTTCATAGGGCACTTTTCTACGCAAGCACCGCAACCTGTACATACACTTTCGTTTACATAACGAGCCTTCTTCTTGATAGTAACATCAAAGTTACCTACAAAGCCCTTTACTTCTGTAACCTCGCTGTACGAGAAGATACGAATCTTTTCGTGCTGAGCAACATCAACCATCTTGGGAGTAAGAATACAAGCAGAACAGTCGAGTGTCGGGAAGGTCTTGTCAAGCTGAGCCATCTTGCCGCCGATGGTAGGTTTTTTCTCAACGATGTCAACCTCAAAACCTGCATCCGCAATATCAAGTGCGGTCTGGATACCAGCAATACCGCCGCCGATAACCAAAGCACGCTTTGTTACGGGGGACTCACCGGGGGTAAGGGGTGTGTTGAGATTTACTTTAGCGATTGCAGCCTTACCAAGAATAATAGCCTTTTCGGTACCGACTATCACATCTTTATGTACCCAAGAGCACTGCTCTCTTACATTAGCAATTTCAACCATATAGGGGTTGAGGCCTGCAGCTGCCGCAGTCTTGCGGAAAGTAGCCTCATGCATTCTCGGTGAGCAGGAGCATACAACAATGCCGGTGAGCTTATGCTCGGCAATTGCGTTCTTTATCATATCCTGACCGGCCTGAGAACACATATACTGATAATTGGTGGAAAAGACCACACCCGGCTCGTTTTTGAGTGCCTCGGACACTGCTACAACATCTACTGTGCCGGCAATGTTACTGCCGCACCAACATACAAATACGCCAACTCTTTGCATCTGTCTTTTCCTCCTTACTTAGTGTATTTTCTAAACGCACTTACAATTGCCTGCTGAGGAAGCTCCTCGTCAAGCAACGCAGGTACATCATTTGCAGTCATGTGGTTTGCACCTTGCTTGCGGATAACAGCAAGGCGAACCGCCTCAACAAGTTTTGCCGGTTCAACGCTTCGCGGGCATCTTTCAATGCAGGCAAAGCAAGAAAGGCATTTGTAAAGCGAATCCGAATTCAAAAGCGGCTCAATGTCGCCGTTTTCAATCATACTTACGAACTGATGAGGATGATATTCCATCTCGTCGTATGCAGGACAGCTTGCAGAGCATTTTCCGCAACGCATACATTTTTTCGGATTTACTCCGCTGATACGGAGGATGTCTTCTTTAAGGTTACTGTTATGCATTTGTATCCTCCTTTACTCCAAGTGCCTCAGCGAGAAGCTCGGTGAAATAAACTACGGGAATATCAGCACCGTTTTTGATAAGGTTGTAACGGCAGAGGGGACAAGCGGTGACAATCATCTCAGCGCCCTGTGCCTTTGCGTTTTCAACTACTGCATTGCTGTTTTTCTTAGCAAGTGCAGGGCTTTCCATAGCAATGTATCCGCCGCAACATTCGTTACGCATAGCGTAAACAACCGGATCTGCACCGATTGCACGAATAAAATCCTCAATAATAGAGGGGTTTTCCGGATCATCCATCTTCATAACGCCGCTCGGGCGGAGAAGCAAACAACCGTAATATGCGGCAATTTTCTTGCCTTTAAGGGCGTTTACTACTTTTTCTTTCAAAACATCAAAGCCAACCAAATCACGAAGCATTTCGAGATAGTGGTAAACTGTAGTTTCACCATTATACTCGCCTTCTGCCATGTAATTATTAACCTTGCTTGCAAACTCGCTATCGGTATGCATTGCATGATTTGTCTGTTTAATAACATTGTGGCAAGCGGAACATACGGTTACAAGCGGCTGACCTTTTGAGCTTGCTTCTTTCAAAGCGCGCACAGATGAAAGTTTTGTTGCAACCTCATCCTTTGCAGTGGTAAATACTCCGCCGCAACATTGCCAATCTTCAATTTCTTCCAAAGTGATACCCAACGCTTCGCAAGAACGGCGAGCGTATTCATCAAGGTCTTTAGCCTTGTTTTTTAGGGTACAACCGGGGAAATAACTAACCTTCATTATTTTTACCTCCATTTTAGGCGGATTTAGATTTCAATACTTTTGATTACTTCCTTGAGGCTATCAGCACTCTTTTGAAGCAATTTAATTTCTTCTTCATTGAGGGGGAGAAGAACTTTACTGTGTGCACCCTTATTACCTACAACATTGAGAAGGCTAAGACATACATCGTCAATGCCATACTCGCCGTGAAGCATGGTAGAAACTGTAAGAGTTGTGTCGATGCCGCTGAGAAGACACTTTACGATGTGGCACACAGATATTGATACTGCGTAATAAGTTGCGCCCTTACGCTGAATAACGCGTCCACCGGATTTTCTAACATAGTTTTCGACTTCATCTCTGTTAAACTCGGGATAATTAACCGAATTAAGAACAGCATCTCTGTATTTTTCAATCGGTACATTAGAAATATTTGCTATCGACCACGGTACAAAAGCGGTATCGCCATGCTCACCGAGAATGTACGCATGAACATTCTTTTGGTTAACGGTGTAATACTCTGCAATTCTTGCACGAAGACGGGCGGTATCGAGAATTGTTCCTGAACCGATAACTTTTTCCTCAGGAAGACCGGTGTACTTGCAAAATACATAAGTAAGAATGTCAACAGGGTTGCTTACAATAATATAGGTTGCATCAGGTGCATATTTTACAATTTCATCCGCAACGCTTTTAAGAATAGCAACATTTGTTTGTGCAAGATCAAGTCTGGATTGACCGGGCTTTCGTGCAACACCGCAAGTAATAATAACAATATCAGAGCCCTCTGCCTCAGCATAAGAACCTGCATATACCGAACAAGGATTACAGAAAGGAACACCTTGTCTAATATCAAGTGCTTCACCAAGTGCCTTGTCCTGGTTAATATCAACCATTACAATGTCAGAAGCAAGCCCCTGTACAGCAAGCGTGTATGCTATTGTTGCACCAACGCTACCAGAACCGACTATCGTTACTTTGTTCAAAATAAATCCTCCTTTGGACTAACTGTTCATTTTATTTAAATATATTTTTTGCTTTATACCATACATAGATTATTATACAACAGAACACACACAAATTGCAATAATATCCTCTAATTTATATAGGATTTTTGCAAAATTGATAATTTTTTGACAAGTTTTTTCTTTTTTTTATCTAATTTCGCATGCACTTTTATAAAAACATACCAAAATGCGTGAAATTACGATGTTTTTTACATTTATATATTGTTTTTTTTCAGATAAACAGTTATAATTGTTGTGTTAATAATTTTTTATAAAAATCAAACATACTACTCGGAGGATAACAATGAGAGAAATTGAAGTAAGCAAGATTACAGATGTTGTTGAAAAACTCTGTATCGACGCAAACAACCACCTTCCCGGTGATGTTAAGTGCGCAATTGAAAATTGCCGCGCTTGCGAAGACGGCGATATCGCAAAAGGCATTCTCGACAACATTATCGAGAACTACAACATCGCAGACCGTGAAAATGTACCGATTTGTCAGGATACCGGTATGGCTTGCGTATTCCTTGAAATCGGCCAGGATGTTCACCTTGTAGGTGGCAACCTTACCGATGCAATCAACGAAGGCGTTCGCCGCGGTTATGACAAGGGATATCTCCGCAAGTCCGTTGTTGGCGACCCTGTTCGCCGTGGCAACACCGGTGATAACACTCCTGCTATGATCTACACCGAAATCGTTCCCGGTGAAAATGTTAAAATCACCCTCGGTCCTAAGGGCTTCGGTAGCGAAAACATGAGTGCAATCCGTATGTTCAAGCCATCCGCAGGTCTTCAGGG
>JAZQWE010000119.1:0-1534 GCA_045632225.1 Eubacteriales bacterium
GGGGAACATAGCCGGCGTTGCGGTTGCGATATTGCTTGGCGGTGCGGGAGCGGTATTTTGGATGTGGGTTGGTGCTTTTTTTGCGATGGCGCTGAAATATGCGGAGATAACGCTCGGCATGGTGGATAAAAAGGGGGCGTGTTGCTATATAAAAAAAGCACTTGGGTCACTTGCCGCTACGCTCTTTTTTGTAATGCTTTTGATTGATGTTGTACTGATGGGCGGTATGATACAGTCAAATGCTATTTCCGAGGCGCTTCATTTTGCTTTTTCGTTAAAACCGCTTGAAAGTGGCGTAATTATTAGCCTTTTGGCGGCTTTTGTATTCGGATTTAAGTTTGACCTTTTTAGACTTTCATCGTATTTGGTGCCAATTATGAGCTTTGGATACCTTGTTTTTTCATTTTGTGTGATTGTTCCTAATTTGAAAGAGTTGCCCTGCGTAATGAGCGAAATCGTAAAAAGCGCATTTTGCAAAAACTCCGCAGTTGGCGGCACATTGGGTATACTTTCATGTCCCGCAGTAAGGCAGGGAATAGTGAAAGGACTTTTTTCAAACGAGGCGGGATGCGGTACGGCACCCACCGCACATGCCGCTTCAAGTGAAAAAGTCCCCGCAAGGCAGGGACTTTTCGGCATTTTTGAGGTTTTTGTTGACACAATTCTTATGTGCACGCTCACAGCGCTTGTGATTTTGCTAACACTTGGAGAAAATCTTTCTGAAATCGGTGGGGGCGGCGTTGAAATATGTGCGCGCGCCTTTGAAAGCGTGTTTGGTGCAAGCGCGGGTAGTATCGTGGCTGCTTTTGTGTTCCTATTTGCGTTTTGCACGGTGATTTCTTTTGGTTATTACGGTATGCAATGCTTTAAAAATAGAAAGATGCAAAGCGCTTTTTTGTGTATTTACTGCTTTTTTGTACTTGTTGGTGCGGTTTCGGCACCGCTTGCGGTATGGCATGTTGCTGACAGCGTGATTTGCGTTATGTTGCTTGTAAACACCTCCGCGGTGCTTGTTTTTCGCAAGAAAGTATGTGATTTGCACTTCGATTTTTATACCCACATTGGGAAATATTCCGAAAGCGCGTC
Organism: Eubacteriales bacterium; assembly: GCA_045632225.1. Classification (GTDB taxonomy): domain Bacteria; phylum Bacillota; class Clostridia; order Oscillospirales; family CAG-272; genus UMGS902. Next base: position 1,087 of record JAZQWE010000119.1, read on the forward strand.
TAAAACGGCATCTTTTTGCAATGAGTCTGTAAAAAATGCAATTCCCATGTCGGATATGGCGACAAAACGCGGTTCAATGCCGAAATCTTCGCAAAACCGCGCAAAATAAAGCGAAATCCCTTTGTCGCCGCGCATTCCCATGCCGTGGATTGTAATTTTACACATTGGAATGCCTTTTGCCGCGATAATCGGTACATCTTTGTCGGCAATCAAAATCGAGCAATCATTTAACGAAAATATATGATAATCTTCTGCGGTGAACCCGCGAATATCGGTAAGGTACATGAAATTCACCTCTGTTAAGAGTATATGAAGTAGAGTGAAAGAAGACATTACACGAAAAAAGCCGCCGTAGTAACGGCGGCTTTACGGGGATGAAGTGCGGGCTCGGAGGAAAAACACCCCCGCATTTGCAGTATATGCCATTTTTGAAAGTTTGACAGCAAAT
>JAZQWE010000120.1:0-12482 GCA_045632225.1 Eubacteriales bacterium
GAAATAGGTTACATGACCGTATTTCTGAGTTTCGGAGATAGCAAGGATGGAAACGCCGCTGTTTGTAAGGTATTCACCCATAGTGTTGGTGATTTCGGGGGGATTTACAAGGAAGTTTGAGGGGATGTGAAGGTCGCCGTCATACTCGAGCATGCCCGCATAAACAACCTTGGGGTAGCGAACGCGGTCAAACTGAGTGAACTCTGCATCGTCAAACGCCTTGGAGATTTCGATGGAGCGGTCGCCGCGGAAGTTGAAGAAAATTACGCTGTCGCCATCGTTAACAGTACCAACGGGTGCGCCGTTTTCAGCGATAACAAATGCGGGGAGGTCCTGGTCGATAACGCCGAGTTCTGCGCGGTAGGTTTCAACAGCCTCATGCGCGCTTGCAAACTGTCTGCCCTCGCCGAGAACATGGGTCTTCCAACCTGCCTCGACCATTGCCCAGTTAGCCTCGTAACGGTCCATGGTAATCTGCATGCGTCCGCCGCCGGATGCAATCTTAATATCAAAGTTTGCATCGCGAAGGTCTGCGATGTACGCTTCAAAAGGATCAATGTAATCAAACGCGCTGGTTTCGCCAACATCGCGGCCGTCGATGAGGATGTGAACGCGTACGCGTGCAATGCCCTCGGCCTTTGCCTGATTGATCATTGCCTTGAGGTGATCGATGTGGGAGTGAACATTACCGTCGGAGAAAAGACCGAGGAAATGGAGTGTGGAGTTGTTATCCTTAACATTGTTTGTGAGTTTTTTCCAGGTTTCGCCAGCAAACATTTTGCCGGACTCAATGGACTGGGAAACAAGCTTTGCGCCCTGCGCAAAAACCTGACCTGCGCCGAGTGCATTGTGACCAACCTCGGAGTTACCCATGTCATCGTCACCGGGCAGACCAACTGCTGTGCCGTGAGCCTTGAGTTTGAGGGTGGGGTACTTTGCCATAAGCATGTCGAGAGTGGGAGTGTTAGCGGCAGCAACTGCATTTGCGCCATTTGCCGCGGTAAGGCCGACACCGTCCATAACGATGGTGAGCACGGGGCCTTCAACACCCTTGAAAGAAGCCTTTGTAAGTTTGGTTTCCATATATGTTCTCCTTGAAATTATAATATTTTTAATTCTAAATATATAGTATACCAAATTTTGCGGCAAAATCAAGGCATTTGTTAAAATTTCAGCATTCTCAATGCTGTAAAATATTTTTGTCATCCCTATTTACAACGCTATATATGTATGATATAATAAATCGATACAAGATATTGTGTTTTCTACGACCTCAAGGAGGGTTTCCACATGAAATGTCCCGGATGCGGATATTACGAGAGCAAGGTAATTGACTCCCGTCCCGTAAGCGACAACAACAGCATACGCCGCCGTCGCGAATGTCTTGAATGCAAGCGCCGTTTTACCACTTATGAGGTAATCGACTCGGTGCAGATTGTAGTTATCAAAAAAGACGGAACAAAGGAATTTTTTGACCGCATGAAACTTGAAAGCGGTCTTATCAAGGCATGTCAAAAGCGCCCCGTTGATACATCGGCGCTTGCGCTTGAGATTGAAAGCGAACTTCAAAACTCGCTTTGCGCTGAAATCACCACTGTGGAAATTGGCGAAATCATTATGGAAAAGCTTAAAAAGCTTGATGCTGTATCGTATGTGCGTTTTGCATCGGTTTACAGAGAATTCAAGGATGTAGCCACCTTTATGGAGGAACTTAAACAACTGAACAACAAATAGGAAAGTTCAGTTAGATTATTTTGGGGGAAGCGTCATCGCCGTCAGCAAGAGGAAAGACGGAGTGGCGCGCAAAGTCATGGAAATTGAATTTGTGGCGACTTGCCTGTTCGGGCTTGAACATTTTCTCGGAGAAGAAATAGATCGTCTTGGCTATCGCCGTACCGAAACGATCGACGGCAGGGTTGCTTTTATCGGAGATGAGCGCGCAATTGCGCGATGCAACATCTGGCTTCGCTGTGCAGAGCGCCTTTATATCAAAATGGGCACTTTCCGCGCACGCACTTTCGGCGAACTTTTTGAGGGAACAAAGGCAATTGAATGGGAAAAATTCATCGATAGAGAGGATGCTTTCCCTGTTAAAGGACACTCGGTAAAGAGTAAACTTTTCTCAATCCCCGATTGCCAGAGCATTGTAAAAAAGGCTGTTGCACAGCGACTTGACAATGAGTATGGCATGTGTTGGTTCCCCGAAACAAAAACAAAGTATCAAATTGAGTTTTTCATCTTAAAGGATGTTGCAACTCTTATGATAGACACCTCGGGTGTTCCGCTTCACAAACGCGGATACCGCGCCATCGCGGGCGCGGCGCCCCTTCGCGAAACGCTTGCCGCGGCACTTGCGCTTAATTCGCGCCCGCGTGAAAATGTGCTCCTTTGGGACCCGTTTTGCGGTAGCGGAACCATTGCCATTGAGGCGGCTATGATAATGAAAAATCAGGCACCCGGACTTTTTCGCCGCTTTGCGGCAGAGGAGTTTGCCGTTGCCCCTCCTGAAATTTGGGCAGAGGCGCGTGAGGAGGCTCGCGCGGCGATACGCCCCACCACATTTGAGGCGTATGCCTCGGATATTGACGAGAGCATGGTTTCTCTTGCGGCAGACAATGCCGAGCGTGCGGGTGTGGGTGATATTGTGCGTACATTTGTTGCTGACGCGCGTACCATTCGTACGGGCGGCCGCCGCGGAACGATTGTTTGCAATCCGCCTTACGGTGAGCGCCTTGGCAGTATGGCAGAGGTTGAGCAACTCTATGCGCAAATTGGCAGACATTTCCGTTCGCTTGCACCGTGGCAGGTGTATGTGCTCACATCGTCCGAGCGTTTTGAGCGCCTTTACGGCAGACGCGCTGATAAGGTGCGAAAACTCTATAACGGTATGATTCCGTGCAACCTTTATCAGTATTTTAAATTTGACCAACCTAAATGATAATAGTCCACCCGCATAGCGGGTGGATTTTTCTTTTTGCAAAATCTGTAGGGCGTTTAAAATGCGCCCCTTGTGAAGTTAGCGCCCTTTATTTTGAAGGTTTAATTTCTATAATTTATCTTACCCCTTGAAAAAGTCTACATTATAGTGTATAATATTGTGGTTAATTATTTTAATGTGAGGAAAATAAAATGTTAGAGATTAAAAAACAGATTGCCGCGGCGCTTTCTGCGGCATCAAATGGCGCAGTTGACCCTTGTGAAATCGCCGGTGCACTTGAATATCCTCCTAACCCCGAGATGGGCGACATCGCGTTCCCTTGTTTTAAACTCAGCCGCGTTATGCGCAAGGCTCCTCCCGCAATTGCAAGTGAACTTGCAAGCGGTTTTTCGTGCGAGGCCGTTGAAAGAGTGGATGTAGCGGGTGGATACCTCAATCTGTTTCTTTCAAAAAATTATCTTGCTAAATATGTAATAGAAAAGGCTGTTTTTGCAGACAAGCCATACGGCACATCAAATGAGGGCGAGGGCAAGACTGTTGTGCTTGACTACTCCTCCCCCAATGTTGCAAAGCCCTTCCACATTGGCCACCTCGGTACCACCGTTATCGGCCATTCTTTAAAGAAACTCCATGAGTTTGTCGGCTACAACTGTATCGGCATCAACCACCTTGGTGACTGGGGCACGCAGTTTGGTAAACTCATCACCGCATACCGCCTTTGGGGCGAGCGCGAAAAGATTGAGCAAAATGAAATTGACGAACTTGTTGCGCTTTATGTAAAATTCCACGCTGAGGCAGAGAAGGACGACACTCTCAATGACAAGGCGCGTGCCGAATTTAAGAAACTTGAGGACGGCGACGAAGAAAATCTTGCACTTTGGAAGTGGTTTATCGAGATTTCGCTCCGCGAATATCAAAAGACTTATGCACAGCTTGGTATCACCTTTGATTCGTACAACGGCGAGGCATTCTATACCGACAAAATGATGCCCGAGGTTGAAAAAATCCGCGCGGCGGGTCTTCTCAAAATCGACGACGGCGCATCCATTGTTGACCTTGAGGAGTACGGCATGCCCCCCTGCCTTATCTTAAAGCGTGACGGCTCCACTCTTTACCCCACACGCGATATTGCGGCGGCGGTTTACAGAAAGAACACATACGATTTTGACAAGTGCATCTATGTTACAAGTGCGGGCCAGTCCCTCCACTTTGCACAGTGGTTTAAGGTAATGGAACTTATGGGCTATGACTATGCAAAAGACCTTGTGCATGTTCCTTACGGCACGGTTTCAATCGACGGGGCAAAACTTGCAACAAGAACGGGCAATGTAGTGCTTTTAAAAGATTTGTTTGCAACCGCTATTGAAAAATCCCTTAGCATTATCGAAGAAAAGAACCCCAACCTTGAAAACAAAGAAGAAGTTGCAAAGGATGTCGGCGTTGGCGCGATTGTGTTCCACTATCTCTCCGGCGGCCGTATCAAGGACATCAACTTCATCATGGAGGATGCGCTTTCCTTTGACGGTAACACAGGCCCCTATGCGCAGTACACCTACGCGCGTACATGCAGTATCATGAACCGTGCGGGTGAAGTAAAGGCGGCGGCAAAGATTACCACAGCCGAAGAGGGCGAACTTGTAAAAGAACTCCTCCGTTTCCCCGAAAAGGTGAAGAGTGCCATTGCGGAATACGAACCCTCTACCGTTACCCGCTATGTGCTTGACCTTTGTGCGGCGTTCAACCGCTTCTATCACGAGTGCCAGATTTTGAACTGTGAAGATGAAGAAGTAAAGGCGACAAGAATTTGCCTTGTTAATGCAACCAAAAACATTCTCGGCAACGCGCTTTCGCTTATCTGCGTAGGCACCCCCGAGAAGATATAAGTAATCACTTGAAAATGCTTGCATTTTCAAGTGGAAAGGCTCGATTACTCGCGTGCGGCTCACCGCCGCCGAGCCTTTAAGGAGTTTTTTGGTCGGGGGACCCGCCCAAAAAACAAAAATAACATTAAGGAGAAATATCATGTCAGGACATTCTAAATGGAAAAATATAATGCATAAGAAGGAGAAGACCGACGCGCAAAGAGCAAAGGTTTTCACTAAAATCGGTAAGGAAATGGCTATCGCTATCCGCGCAGGCGGCCCCGACCCCGTTTCCAACTCCAAACTTCGCGACCTTATTCAAAAGGCAAAGGCAAACAATGTACCCAATGACAACATTGAGCGTGTAATCAAGAAGTTTTCGGGCGATAATAGCGTTGTATATGACGAAATTACATACGAAGGCTACGGTCCGAGCGGCGTTGCCGTAATCGTTAAGGCGGCTACTGACAACCGCAACCGTACCGCGGGCGAAGTTCGCCATGCATTTGACAAGTTTGGCGCGGGCCTTGGACAGAATGGCTGTGTAAGCTACCTCTTTGAGGAAAAGGGCGTTATCATCATCGAAAAGAGCGACAAAATCGACGAGGACGCGCTCATGGAGTGCGCGCTTGAAGCAGGCGCTGAAGACTTTGCGGCAGAGGAAGAATGCTTTGAAATTTACACCGAAACATCCGACCTCTATGCGGTAAAGGATGCGCTTGAAGCGGCGGGATATGAAATGGTATCCGCTGATGTTGATATGATTCCCCAGAACTACATCACCCTTGAGAGTGAGGACGATCTTAAAAAGATGCAGCTCCTTCTTGACACCCTCGAGGACAATGACGATGTAAGTGAAGTTTACCACAACTGGGAAGAATAATTCCAAAGAATTTTAAAGTCTGCAAAGGAGGAAAACAATGTTTGCATATAAGACAAACGGTGAAAAACTGTGCAGTCCGCTTAGGATAGCGTTTGCGCTTTTGTGCTCGCTGTTTGGCGGATTTGTTACGGGAATGTGCTCGCTGTTTTTCGCTTCGGGCCCGTATGGCATGGATGTCTGGATTTCGTATCTTGAAAACCCGTACATTCTTGCGCTTAATCTTGTTCCTCCAATGCTTCTTTCGGTAATTTTTTACCTTGTTTCAAATCGCGCGATATGGTCATTTGTTTTAACAAATGTGCTTGTGATAGTACCGTCGCTTATCAATTATTTTAAAATCGCGTTTCGCGGCGACTGTTTTATTTTCTCGGACATCACCCTTGCAACAGAGGCGGCGAGAATGCTTGAGGAGTACAAGCTCTTTATCGACAAGCGCATTGCTATTTACATTATTGTGTTTGCAATAGGATGCGCAATGCTTGCATTTTTTGCACGCGGACGCTTTGCCGCACTCAAAAACCGTCTTATCGCGGCGGCGGCAATTTTGCTTGCGCTTTTGCTTCTCATTCCTTTTTACACCTCCGACGAAATCTACGGTACAAAGACCAAGAACAACGCTGTTGAGCGTACTTGGACCGACTCGCGACTCTACATGTCAAAGGGGTTTGTGTATCCCTTCCTCCACTCGGTAAAGGATGCAATTCCCACCCCGCCCGAGGGATATGACAAAGACGCGGTAAAGGCGGCGCTCGGCGCATACAGCGACGAGGTTTTGGCTGATGATAAAAAGGTCAACATTGTTTGTGTGATGCTTGAGGCGTACAATGATTTTTCACGCTTTGAGGAACTCACATTCACCTCGGATGTTTACGGAAAGTACCGCGAACTTGAACAAATGGGTTACAGCGGCACGCTTGTGACCGATGTTTTTGCGGGCGATACCCGCATTACCGAGCGCGAGTTTTTGTGCGGACTCCCGTTTGCCTATATTGACGATTTTTCTAAGAAGAGCAACTCTTATGTATGGTATCTGCGTCAGAACGGATACACTACCGAGGGCTCACACCCGCTTAACGCGTGGTTCTACAACCGCGAAAACATCAATCGCAATCTCGGATTTGAAAATTACTATTTCACCGAAAACTACTACAAAGAACATTGCGGCGGCGACATTACATGGGACAGCGCATTCTTTCCCGAAATGTACAAAATTTACACTCAGCGTGATAAATCAAAGCCGTATTTCAGTTACAGCATCTCCTATCAGGGCCACGGCCCGTATGACAACACCGCGGCAAGATATGAAAGCGAATATGTTGAAAGCTCAAATGTAAGTGACTCGGATAAGTTTATTTTAAATAACTATCTCAACACTCAAAAGGCTACAACCGAATATCTTTATAAATTTGTGCAAGATATGCTCGCCACCGAAGAGCCGCTTGTGCTTGTGCTCTTTGGCGACCACAAGCCGTGGATGGGCACCGCGGGAAGCGTTTTAACCTCCTACGGAATCAACATTGATACCTCCACCGAGGAGGGCTTTATGAACTATTACTCCACCCGTTATCTCATTCTTGCAAACGATGCGGCAAAGAATATTTGCGAAAATGATTTTTCGGGCGAGGGCGAAACAATTTCGGTGCAGTTTTTGATGAACAAGGTGTTTGAACTTTGCGGATACAAGGGTAGCGCGTACATGCAGTTTGCAAACAGTGTTATGGCGCAAACTCCCATAATCCACCGCTCACACACCGTACCGAAACTCTACAATGATGTTTCATATTATTACAGAAGGAATTTTGCATATTAGTATGAAAAAAGCAACAAGACATTCAATTATTTGCGCTGTGCTTATTGCGATTTGCACCGTTTTGACAATCGGCGCCGCCGCCGCGCGTATCGAGGGACTTTATGTAATGCCCACCGATATTAGGGCGTTTATCGACGGACACGAGATACCCGCATACAATATCGCAAACAAACTCGGTATTGTGGCAGAGGATTTGCGCGGCTATGGTTTTGAGGTTGTGTGGAACGGGGAAGCGCGCACGCTTTCGGTTTCAAAAAGTGCAAATGGCGTGAGCGCTCCGAAAGATGAAATCAAGCAAAATAAAAAGAAGTTGCCCGTTTACTCCACCGATATTGTAACTTTTATTGACGGGAAAGCTGTTGACAGCTTTAATGTTGGCGGCGAAACTGTGATTTTCTTCTCAGAACTCGCAAAATACGGCGCAAGTCACTATGATAACGATTGCAGAGCATCGTTTTTCTCCTTTACAAAGCAATCCTTTGCAAAGAAAACGGTTGATGCTTTGCCAACTAAAATAATTCACGCTGGCGGCGAAGTCGGCGGCATGCTCGGCTCAAATTCCCTTGAGGCGCTTGAGGCGACCTATGATAAAGGCTACCGCTTTATCGAAATGGATTTTGTGCTTTCAAGCGACGGTCATCCCGTGTGCCTGCACGATTGGTCGAGTTATTATTCCGACTCGATTACCTCACAGCCGATAAGCCGTGAAGAGTTTGAAAAAGTAAAGATTTTTAATCAGTACACCGCCCTCACCCTTGACAGCCTTGTTAAGTGGATGAAAGACCATACGGATGTGTACATTGTAACCGATATTAAGGAAAACAATGTCGGCGTGCTCCGCAATATCGCGGCAGAGCATCCCGAAATAATATCACGCATTATCCCGCAGATTTATCAGTACGATGAATACCTCCCCGTGCGTGCGATGGGGTACTCAAACATTGTGCTTACTCTTTACCGTTTGCCCACTTATAACGATAAGACAAACGGAAAGTACAATTCCTCCTTTGCACTTAAAAACGGTTTGCTTGCGGTAACAAGTGATGCAACGCTTGCAAAAGACAATTTTGTAAAGGCGTTCACCGCGGCGGGCGTTCCGCTCTATGTGCATACTGTAAATGATGCGGCAGAGCAGCAAATGTATTTTGATATGGGTGTTACCGGCGTGTACACCGATTATGCAAAGTAAGATATGAAATGAAAAAACCGCTCTTTTGAGCGGTTTTTTGTGTATGTGGGTTATGGGGCAGAAGGACTTGAACCCCGCAGGGGAATGTATGGGGCAGAAGGACTCAGAACCCAATGTCCGCGCTAACTGCCATTACAAGTTGACTTTATATATGGCGCGGCCATTAAAACAAATGCTTGCGCATTTGTGGGGTTCGAGCCGCTAAACTACATACGAAAAAGAAAAAAGCCGCCCTATGGCGACTTTTTCTTTTTGGCAGGGGCAGCAGGACTCGAACCCACGACCCATGGTTTTGGAGACCAGTACTCTACCACCTGAGCTATACCCCTATTAAGCCGACTACTGCCGACCTTTGGAGCGGGTGACGGGAATCGAACCCGCACGGCCAGCTTGGAAGGCTGGAATTCTACCATTGAACTACACCCGCATTTAACAATGCCTTAATATGATACCACAGTTTTTTGTAACTGTCAATAGTATTTTTAAAACTTTTTGTATGCATTGACTTTTTGCATATTTTAAGCTATAATTTTATCGTAAATATTTTTTAGGAGGTACTTATGTCATTTTTTGAAAGTTTTGTTAACACCGTCAAGGCGTTTGTAACCGGAAGTGTTATCAATTTTATTTTCCTTGCACTTTGTGCAATTGCATTTGTGCTCATTGGATTCAAGGTTTCGTCTTGGATTTTGAACATTATCAAAAAGGCAAAGTTTTTCACCGACCTTGACGACAGCGTTGAAAGTTTTCTTGCTTCACTCATCAATATTTCACTTAAAATTTTAGTTGTGGTTATTGCCGCTACCATTGTTGGCTTTGATGTAACCGCGCTTTCCGCTGTTATTGCAACCTTTGGTGTTACTGCAGGTCTTGCGCTTCAAGGCAGCCTTTCAAACCTCACCGGCGGTATCATGCTCCTCATCTTCCGCCCGTTCAAAGTTGGCGATTATATCGACAATCACACCGACAGCGGTACTGTTGAAAGCATTGGCATTTTCTATACCACGCTCAAAACCCCCGATAACAAGGTTATCACCGTTCCAAACGGCGCGCTCTCCAATGCAACCGTTATCAACTACAGCGTTAAAGAAACCCGCCGTATTGAATTTGAGTTTACTGCGTCATATTCTTCCGATATTGACAAGGTAAACAAGGTGTTGCTTACCGTTGCAAATGCTAACGAAAAGGTACTTAAAGACCCCGCACCCTTTGCGGCGCTCCGCCGTCAGGATGCAAGCGCGCTTGTGTTTGTACTCCGCGTTTGGTGCAACTCTGCTGAATATTGGAATGTATATTTCGAAATCGAAGAAAATATGAAAAAGGCGTTTGATGCAGTTGGCATTGAAATCCCATTCGACCAGCTCGATGTACATTTTGACAAAGAAGAAAAATAATAAAAAGGCTTCCAAAAGGAAGCCTTTTTTACTTTATTCTTCTTCCCAAGCGCCGTTTGCATCCATTGCGGTAATGATGTATCCGATGTTGTTACCATGCGCATAGCCTGCTTCAACAGTAGTGATATTTGTCCAAGATTCAACCGCTGCGCCCATCTTGTCAGCAAAGTCACCTGTCATTTTAAGTGTGCCGTCGGGCAAAAGGCCGACAATCATACCGTCGGACATGGTAATGTCCAAAAGTTTGCCCCAACTTAAAATTTCATTTGCATAAGTACCGCTTGCAACCACGCTTCCGTCGCCTTTGAGGCCTGCAACGGTGAGCGATTCGACTTCGTCTTTGCCCATGTGCTTTGCAAGGTCAACAAGTGCAAGATCTTCAAAGTTTGTAAAGTCGATGTTTGCAAACTGGTCAAGATCTGTTACTTTGGCAAAAAGTTTTCCCTTGGTGTTTACCACGAAAAAGTCATGCTTGTCAACCTCAATGCTAAAGGTTTTACCCGCGAAAGTTTCGCGCGTAATCATGTTTCTGAAATCGGAGTACTGCGAGTATTCGTAAACGGTTTTGCCGATGCTTTCGGTTATGTCGGCTGTGATGCCGCCGACATTGTTATCAATTTTGTCATTGTTTTCGCTATTGCATGCCGCAAGAGAGAGGGAAACGGCAAGTGCAAGAGTGGCGGTGAGCACCTTTTTAAAGTTGTTCATAAAATATGTCCTTTCGGGAAAATTTACATGTACTATAGCATAGGCACGCACAAAAGTAAAGAAGAAAATAAGTGGCTACCCTTTCGGGTAGCCACTTTGGTATGTCAGCAACCGCCGCAGCCGCCGCAACCACCGTAGGTGGAGCCGCTATTGTTGCAGCAGAAGAGAATGATGAGCGCAAGGATGATAATCCATGTGCAGTTGTTATCGAAAAGACCGCAAAGGCAGTTGTTCATAAGGTTTTCTCCTTTCGGGGAGCTTTATGCCCCCTCGATAGCATGTTATGAAAAGCGAAAAAAAGTGTGAAACGATTTATATGGCAATTTTAAAAACTTTGTGCTATACTGTATTCATATCTTGAAATTGAGGTGTTAGTATGCTTAACACAGTTGTTGAAATAGTAAAAAAAGCCGCCGTTATAATGACAGGGGGCGAATATACCGTAACCGAAAAGGGTGACGCCAATTATGTCACCGACAAGGATGTTGCTGTGGAGCGCTTTTTGCGCGCAGAACTCACAAATGCTTTTTCGGGCATTGGTTTTGTGGGTGAGGAAGAGGACTTTGCCGCCGATGCGCTTTCGCGCGAGTACACCGCTGTGGTTGACCCGATTGACGGCACAATGAACTTTACCCGCGATATGAATTTAAGCGTAATTTCCGTTGCCATACTCAAAAACGGAAAGCCTTTTATCGGCGTTGTGTTTAACCCTTTTACAAATGAAATGTTCACCGCCGAGCGCGGCAAGGGCGCTTTTTTAAACGGTAAACAAATCCGTGTTTCCGACCGCTCGCTTAAATCCGCGTGCTTTTTTACCGCGTGGAGCACATATAAAAAGGATATTGCAAAGGCATGCTTTGAAATATCCGAAGAAGTGTATTATGACACATGCGACATTCGCCGTCTTGGCGTTTGCGCGCTTGAACTTTCGTACATGGCGGCGGGACGCGGCGAACTTTATTTTGAAATTCGCCTTTTCCCGTGGGATTTTGCCGCGGCGGGACTTATTTTGACCGAGGCGGGGGGATACATTGGCACAATAGATTATGACGAGATTGTGTATTCACGCCCGCTACCCATCATTGCCGCAAATACAAAGGAAAACTATGATTATCTCATGGCAAAAGTCAAAAAGCATGTCCCCCATATCCCCTATGAGGAGTAAGGAAAAAAGCAAACTAACTGCATAAAAAATAAGCACGGTTTTACCGTGCCGATTTGCTTTAATTATTCAGCCTTGGGTTCTTCAACGAGAGCATCTTTCATGGAAAGGTTCATGCGATTCTTTTCGTCGGTGCCGAGGAACTTAACGCGTACCTTCTGACCAACTTCAACCTTGTCTTCAACCTTTTCAATGCGCTCTTTTGCAATCTTGGAGATGTGAACCATGCCTTCTTTACCGGGAGCAAATTCAACAAATGCGCCAATCGGAATGATTCTTGTAACAGTGCCCTCGTAAATTGCGCCAACTGCGGGCTCAAATACGATACCTGCGATAATCTCCTGTGCCGCATAAGCCGCATCGCGGTTTACAGCGGAGATATAAACGGTGCCGTCATCTTCGATGTCAATCTTTGCACCGGTGTCAGCAACGATCTTCTGGATTACCTTACCGCCGCTACCGATTACTTCGCGAATCTTGTCGGGGTTAATCTTCATGGTAATCATCTTGGGAGCAAATTCGGAAACATCTGCTCT
>JAZQWE010000121.1:0-3229 GCA_045632225.1 Eubacteriales bacterium
GTCTTTGCCCCAATTTTTTTGCCAAGAGTATATTCTGCTACCGCGCGCGCAATGCTCATACCGTCGTATGTGCTTGTGCCGCGGCCGATTTCGTCATATACAATCAAACTATGCTTGGTAGCGTTGCGGAGAATATATGCCACTTCATTCATTTCAAGCATGAAAGTGGATTGCCCGGATGCAAGGTCATCGGATGCACCGACACGGGTGAAAAGTTTATCCACAACCGAAATAACAGCGCTGTCAGCGGGTACAAACGAACCTACTTGAGCCATAAGAGTAATTAAGGCCACTTGTCGCATATAGGTGGATTTACCGGCCATATTGGGACCCGTAATTAACAAAAGTCTGTTTCTATCCGTGTCAAGAAGTGTATCGTTAGGAATGAAATACGAATCTGAAATGAATTTTTCAACAACGGGATGACGACCGTTTTTAATGTCTATTCTGCCGTCAATAGCAAGTTCGGGGCAAACATAACGATTTTTTGCGGCAACAGTCGCAAGGCTCAGATAAACATCAAGTTTAGCAAGCATGGCCGCACTTTGTTGAATGCGCGCAGAATTTTGTGCAAGGTACTCTCTTATCTGTTGGAAAATACTGTACTCCATGGCAGCAAGTTTATCGTTTGCACCAAGAATAGTTGACTCAAATTCCTTGAGTTCTTGAGTTATGTATCTCTCGCAATTGGTGAGAGTTTGTTTTCTTATGTAATGTTCGGGAACAAATTCAAGTTGGGATTTTGTAACCTCGATATAATAGCCAAATACGCGATTATAACTAACCTTTAAGTTTTTAATTCCGGTTTCCTCACGCTCTTTAGCTTCGAAATTTTCAACATAACCCTTGCCGCCATCGCGAATGGAGCGGAGATTGTCAATTTCTTCGTTATATCCGTTTTTAATAATATTACCTTCACGAACGGTAAGGGGTGCCTCGGGATTTATCGCTTCACTCAAAAGCGCGCGAATATCTGCAAGGTCATCCATTCCTTTGAAAATTTCATTAAATTCTTCACCGTCAAGTGAGGTCATTAACTTTTTAACATCAGGTATTACTGATATGCTTCCAAGAATTGCAAGCATATCGCGGGCGTTGGCAGAACCGTAGGCAACCTTTGCCATAAGGCGTTCAAGGTCTAATACCCCGCTTAAAATGTCATGCAGTTCTTCGCGGGTCATATATTCGTTATACAAATCCGAAACAGCGGACTGTCGGCGCATGATTTCTGGAATTGAACGAAGCGGATGCAGCAGCCACGAGCGTAGCATGCGCGCACCCATAGCGGTTTTTGTTTTATCAAGCACCCATAAAAGCGAGCCTTTTTTCTCTTTGGTTCGCATGGACTCGGTTATTTCGAGATTGCGATGTGTGCTTACATCAAATTCAAGGTATTGCGTGTCGCTGTAAACATTCAATTCGTTTACAAACGAAATATCTGTTTTTTGAGTTTCTTTTATGTAACCTAAAAGCGCCGCAATTGCCTTTTTGGATGCAATACCGAGCGATTCGGTATTGTATTCGGAAAATTGATTTTTAACAAGCTCTACAACATCTATTACCTCAAATCTAAAGTTTTGATCATAGGTTGCAAGAGATTGCATGCGTTCCGCTATAAAATTATCAAGAGTTTTATCGTATCCAAGCGAAGTATTTATTAAAATCTCGCTTGGTGAATACGATGAAAGTTCATTTATAAGTCGCTTGATTTTTCCGTCACCGCTACATTCGGTACAGTAAACCGAACCGGTGGAAATATCGGCAAAGCCAACGGCATAAACATCGGCTGAAAGATGGATAGCGCAAAGAAAATTGTTTTTTTGGTCGGAAAGCAAAGAACTTTCAGTAACGGTTCCGGGTGTAACAATTTTAACAACTTCACGCTTTACAAGTCCTTTGGCAAGCGCAGGGTCTTCGGTTTGCTCACATACCGCAACCTTATACCCCTTTTCAACAAGTCTGCCAATATAAACATCTGACTTGTGAAACGGAACACCGCACATGGGAGCGCGCTCATCCATTCCGCATTCGCGCCCAGTTAGTGTAAGTTCAAGTTCACGAGATGCAATTAAAGCATCGTCGAAAAACATCTCATAAAAGTCGCCGAGACGGTACATGAGAATATAATCTTTGTAATTGTCTTTTACTTCAAAATATTGAAGCATCATAGGAGTATATCCCATAGTATCACCTCGCAAACAAAACTTTAAAAATTAGTGGCAACCACCGCAAGAGGAGCAATTTCCGGAGCATGCACTTGCGCTCGGACGCTCGCCTGTAACCTCAAAATTGATTTCATCGTTAACGAGATTCATAAGTTCGCCAACGCCTTCCTGAGAAGCCATGTACTGTTGATATGCTTCGCTGCCGATGATCTCGTTATAAAGTTCGCCAATACGCTTTTTGATAGAAGTCATAAGTGCTTCATCGTGCTCAGGCTTCTTATATTCCTCTGCAAGAGCTTTGTTGTGAGCATTATATTCAGTAATATATGCCTGAACGGTCTTGTCATTTTCATAGGCTTCTTTTGCCGCATTTGCTGCCTTAACCTCATCGCTCTGTGCAATAAGTTTTCCAAGTTCTTTAGCAAGTTTTAAGATTTCAGTTGTCATTTTTATATACCTCTTTTAATTATTTTACGATTTCGCCGCGCAGATTGAAAGGTTCTGCACGGGTTATTTTAATATTTACAAAAGTGCCAATTATACTGTCATCTCCGATGAAATGAACAAGTTTGTTTGACTCTGTTCTGCCGGTGAAAGTTGTAGGATCATTTTTACTCTGCCCTTCGGCAAGAACCTTGAATGTTTTTCCTACCATTTCTTCATTTTTCTCGAGAGAAATTTGATTTTGAAGTTCAAGAAGTCTTTGCATGCGAGCCGCTTTTACATCTGCAGGGACTTGATTTTCCATTTCTGCCGCAGGAGTTCCTTTTCTTGGCGAATAAATAAATGAATAAATCATGTCATAGCGTACTTCGCGCAAAATGTCAAGTGTTGCCTCAAAATCTTCCTCGGTTTCGCCGGGAAAGCCTACAATAATATCTGTGGTTAGTGCGATTTCCGGCATAGCGTGGCGCATTTTCTTTACATTTTCAAGATAATGTGCACGGTTATAGTGACGGTTCATAATTTTAAGAATTGGGTCACTTCCGGATTGAAGCGGCAAATGAAAATGCTTTGCAACATGTTCACCGCTTGCCATGGCAGAAATGAGTGCGTCAGAAACA
>JAZQWE010000122.1:0-5091 GCA_045632225.1 Eubacteriales bacterium
CCGACTCTGAATAAAAAAACAACTCCCCTCGGGGAGTTGTTTTTTTGTTTGTTTGCCAATAAAAAAGCACCAAGGGTGACCTTGGTGCTTTTTGGTATAAAAATCAATAAACTTTGATTGCGCCTTCGGGACGGATGGACATAACTACGCAAGAGCCAAAGCCGAATGCGGTGTCCATAGCCTTTCTGTACTCATCAACATCAGCGTGGGGAACAAACGCCTGAATGGTGCCTGCAAATCCGCCGCCGTGTACACGGTATGCGCCGCCCTTGCCGCTAAGAGCGTCATCGGTGAGGCAGAGTGCGAGGGAAAGACCCTGTTCGCGAACATTCTTGGTGGTGAATACATTCTGGAGGTACTTGTAGGAAGAGTTGCCCGATGCCTTCATATAGGTGAAGAAGGTGTCAAGATCGCCGCTTTCAAGAGCCTTTTTCTGAACAGCAACGCGCTCGTTTTCGTTAACAAAGTGGAGCGCA
Organism: Eubacteriales bacterium; assembly: GCA_045632225.1. Taxonomy (GTDB): domain Bacteria; phylum Bacillota; class Clostridia; order Oscillospirales; family CAG-272; genus UMGS902. The sequence continues at coordinate 477 of JAZQWE010000122.1, forward strand.
CGAAGGATTGCGCGGTCGCCAACGGTTTCGCGGAGAACGGGAACTGCACCGATAATCTGTTCCTTGGTGATTTCGCGGAGAGCAACTTTGCCAAAGTGAGCGGCAACTGCCTTCATTTCTGCGGGAACAGAAGCATAGTCATCGTTAAGGTCAGCATGGTTGCCGCCGGTGTTGGTGATGCAAAGGCTGTAGCCCGCCGCACTCATATCAAATGCGAGGGGCTCGATAACGGGAGCCTTGGGATTTGCAAAGTCAATTGCAACAAAGCCGCCTACAGCACATGCGGTCTGGTCCATAAGGCCGCAGGGCTTGCCAAAGTAAACATTTTCAGAGAACTGTGCAATGCGAGCAACTTCAGCATTGTCAACAGAACCGTTGTTGTAGAAGTGATTGATGATGTTACCAACCATTACTTCAAAAGCCGCGGAAGAGGAAAGGCCGCTACCCTTATGTACATTGTTGGTGGTGAACGCGTCAAAACCGCCTGCGGTGTGACCGTAGTCCTTAAAGCCCTGAACCATGCCTGCAATGAGTGCGCGGGACTTGAAGAAGTAGTCGGGGTTGGGCTTTGCACATTCTTCAACGGTCATTCTGTCCTCGGTGTAGCCTTCGCTGCGGAGGCGAACAAGACCGTCATCGTTCTTTGCCGCAACAGCGATGATGTCAAGGTTAATAGCCGCTGCAAGAACGCAACCGTGGTTATGGTCAGTGTGGTTACCGGAGATTTCGCTTCTGCCGGGAACGGAGAAGAGGGAAACATCGCGGTCAACGCCGTAGTTTTCTTCAAAGTTTTTGATTGTGCGAATGTAGCGAGCCTTTTGCATATCTGCGTCTTTAGCGTAAAGCTTTGCAAAAATGCTGTCAAGCGCGCCGCTTTCGATATTTTTGATAAGTTCGGTCGTCTTCATGATAAAAACTCCTTTATAAGCCTGAATTTTTTTGACTTTAATTATATTATAAGCGCAAAAACAAAAACTCTCAATACTAAAACTGCGAGAGTTTTTATTGAAAAATCATACTTTTTTACACATGGACATTTTATCACAAAATATTGCAAATGTAAATATATAGAAGAAAAAACTTTTATATGTAATCGAAAAACAACAAAACTTGGCTTTTTAAAATAAAAAAACAAAATATATTACATAAAATTGTGCAAGTATACAAAATTTTGAAAAACTGTTTATTTTTTAACATGTTTAGTGGTATAATATATTCCCAATAGTAGTATTAAAATTTTATTACATAAAAGGAGATGCAAAAATGACAACTTTTAAAAAAGTTATCACCATGCTTCTTACAGTGACTGTATTGCTTGCGCTTTTTGCTTTTGGCGCAATTGCGGCAGATGCTGTAACAGTTGACATTGTCAGCTTTTCAAGAGGCGCGCAAGCCGACCTTCGCTCAAGTGAATTGCTTGAGGCAAAAGTAGAAGGCTATGACGGAAATGTGCGCGACCTCACATATAAGTGGACAAGCACAATTAAGACATATCTTTATGTCTACAACAATCACAACATGTACGGCATTAACAATACCGACGGCGAAATCGAGATTTACAACAAAAATAGCGATAGCGCTTCTGCAAACATGTCCGGCCGCTCCTATAAGGATTCTTTTAGCGGCGTTGGCTATGCATGGGCTGCCATTTACGGTGCAAACGTGTCAAAAAGCGACCTTGTAGGTAAGATTACCGTTGAGGTTTACGATGCTGACGGCAAACTTCTTGCAAGCGATAGCCACGAGGGTAAGAGAAACCTCAATAAGTACAGCGGTATTGTTGCAAGCAACTTTTCAGATGATATCAGCCATGTTCGTTTCGGCCTTTTTGAGGGCGATACCAAGAATGTGAAAATCCTTCTCGGTGAAAGCTCCATCGTACATATCACCTGTGTAGAATGTAGCATTTCACAGCCCAAAATCACCAAGGGCGAAGGTATCATCGCACTCGAGGTTGACACCGAAACTCAAGAGTGGCACATCAAGGGCGTTAAGGGTACAACCTATGGCGATGCAAAGGTGCAGATTACTATTAAAAAAGGCAACTGTAAATTCCACAAAAATGTTTCCGTTACCCGTGAAATAGAGGTTTTTGTTTACAAAAAGCCCACAACTACTTCAACTGCAACCGCAGTATTGCTTGACAACCTTGACGACAACTGCACCTACTACATTGGCGGTGCTAAGGGCGAAAGAAAGGTTGTTGACGGCAAGGAATACGTTGTATTTGAAAACCTCACCCCCAACACCCAGTATCAGGTAGAGGTTGTAGGTCAGGCGGCGGACACCGAACCCGTATACGCTTATGTATATGAAACTACAAAACCCGCACATATCGGTACTGTAAAGGTTCTTCTCGACGGTACTTATGATACCTCCACCGCTACAGCAACCGGTACTCCCGTTAACATCGAGGATATGATGCCCGAGGTAGAAACCCTCTATCTCAGATACGAGGACACAGAAATCTACTTCCCCCTTACAAGCACAGCAACCGGTGTTTACTCCTCCGAACTTTCGGACGGTAACTACACACTTTACTACACTGTAGCAGGCTCCGATGAAAAAGTTAAACTCGGTGACCAGATTCTTACCATCAACGGCGCATCAAGAACAAGAGATGTCTTCTTCAACAGCGTTAACTATGATGAAAACGGCGGTGTTCCTGCCATTGACTCGGAATACCATCTTGCAAACAGCAAGGTAATCGTTAGCGACATTGTTCCCGCTAAAGAAGGCTACCTCTTCACTCATTGGACTTGTGAAGATGCTCACATCCACCAGGCAGGAGATGTTCTTACCGAGAATATCTCAAAGCAGTATAACCTTGTTGCACAGTATGTTGATGCAAACGATGTATATGTTGACATCGTAATCAACCATGCCTCTGAGGATGACGAGAGCATAAACAATGACCGCGGTATACATGATATCAGCTTTACCGTTGACCAGCGTTTTGGCGGTGAGGGCAACTATACCGAGCTTACACAAAAAACCATTGACTGGGACGGTAACAGCAATTTCAGCGATGAACACTTCATCGCAACATATAGCGCAAACACCACAACTTACATTTCAAGAGATCCTTTCCTCGTAAATGTTGCAAAGGATGCAGAATACACAATTACCGCACCCAAGACAGGCTATGACCTTGTGTCTGTTACAAGCAAGCTTGATTCAAACGGCGATTGGCGCGTAACCGCAATTCTTCAGTTCAACCCCAACAACTTTGACCTTGCATTCAGTGTTGAGCTTGATGAAGAGTCCAAGAAGGTTTCCGACGAACTCAAGCCCACCGCAGTAAACGTTAAGGTTTTTGCATGGGCTGACCCAATTGATGTTGAGGGCGAAGAGGTTATGTGGTGGCACATCCTTCAGCACCAAGACACATACATTCGTGTGGCACTTGACGAAAACGGCTACGGCGAAGGTACCTACCCCGTATGGATGGCTACCACCGATACCAATACTCCTTATTCCTACCGTATCAAGGTAGTTTCGTTTGAAACTGCAGACGGCACAGTTCTCCCCGCTATCGATAAGATTGGCGAAAATAAGGTTTACTCCACCGAGTTTGACCGTTACTCTGCAGAAGTCTTTGTTGAAGGCGGAAATACTCCCGCAGGCAGCACACTTTCGGGTGCATATTATGACAGCAATGCTTCCGCTCAGGCAGGTACACTCAAGGCAGTTGTAAAGATTGATGTATATGATGTAACATTTGTTCCCAACGGCGGCGTACTTAACGGCACAACCGACAACACCGTTCTTAACTATCAGGTAGGTATCCCAAACCTTAACGGTTATGTTCCCACCCGTGAGGGCGGCTATGTATTTGGCGGTTGGTATATTGCTGATGAAAACGGTAACATGACCGAATCTCAGCCCGTTTCCAACTCAATTATTTACAATGATACCACTCTTATTGCAAAGTGGATTGAACCCGTTACCGTTAAGGGTCAGATTATTGTTGCAGGTACTTACACTATCGACGATACTGTTTACGCTATCAAAGAATATGACAGACTCTCCTCTGTTCAGGTTCTTCTCCAGCACATCAGCGACAACGGCTATGCAGAAACAGTTAAGTATGTAACTGTACCTCTTGTATATGACAAAACCTACGGTTACGCTTCTTATGAGTTTAGCGAACTTGAAAACCACGGTCACGATTACCGAATCAAGGTTTTCATTCCCGATTACCATTCTCACTACAACAACGATGCATCCGGCGTTGAGTTTACAGAGTACGAAAACTACCAAGAAGACAAATATGCTGATTGGTATCTCGCGGCATTCGTAAATGATGCAGATATCAATGTAGCAAATGTATATGCATACCTCCATTTCCAACCCGAAAACTTTGAGCTTAAGTACGAAGTTAACTCCGCACTCATCGGTGACGGCTTTGCTCCCACCGATGCAGAAGTTCTTGTACTTTACAACACCGGCGAGCATCTTGATCCCCAGAACTGGGCCCCTATCGGCCAGATGATTTACGGTGATGAGCTTGTCGGCAACGTTACCGCATTTGTAAACAATGTTGCAACAGGCAGCGAGCCCGTATGGCAGACTCAATCCGCTACCGGCGCGGCTTACGATTACTCCATCAAAG
>JAZQWE010000123.1:0-5289 GCA_045632225.1 Eubacteriales bacterium
CTGTGCCATTGCACCGTAGTTCATAAGTTCTACGAGAAGTGCTCTAAGGTTACCGGTGTTCTTGGAAACATTGTTCTTGAGATAGTAGCCGATACCTCTGTCTGCAAATGTTCTGGTAAGGATTGTACCGTCTGCCTTAACACCGATGTATGTGATATCCATCTGGTTGTTGAGACACTTAGCGGGTGTACCGTCGAAGAGGAATGCGATACTGCCGCTTGCGTCCTTATCACCGTTGGTGATTACAAGACGGGTTGCGGTATTATCCTTGGCTGCATCTACGGGTACTTCATCTACCTTCTGGCCTGCCGCATTGTAGAGGTCTACGATTGCGTATACCTTTACAAACGCATTTGCCTTTGCAGCGCCTACGGTGTACTTCATGATTACCGCTTCTTCAAGAGAGAGCGATGTGGAGTGAGTAATATTGCTGCTTGCCGCTGCGATGTCAGCAAGTACGGGACGAACGATGTTTTCAACAACTTCAGGGTTGTATTCAACTGCCCAGTCTGCTACGAGTGCGCCGTCCTGATGTCTGTATCTACCGGTGGTATCCATTTCATAGCCTGCACCGATGGTTACATTCGCAAGATCGCCTGCGAGGTAGAAGATCTTTGCATTGGTAGGTTCAACAGTTGCTACTACGCCGTCAGCGATAGTAACGGTGCCGAGTACCTTAACTGCTGCTACTGCTTCTGCTACGGTTGCGTATGCTACGCCGTCTGCATAAGCTGCTACTGCGAGAGCGGGGATTTCTTCAGTCTTGGTTTCGCCGCAACGGCCGCAAGTGAAGGTCATAACGCCTGCTACGCCGGGTGCTGCGGGAGCGGTTTCTACGCCGTTATCCCATGCGTGGCCAAGTGCTTCTACAGCGGTTTCGGAAATAACTTCGCCGCATTCGCAAACCACCTTTTCAACGCCGCCTTCTGTACATGTTGCGGTGTTTGTGGTAGTGGTGTTTGCGTGGTCGCAAGAAGGAGCGGTAGATGCCTCTACATCTGCGCTTACTGCAAGCATTTCAACTGCTTCTTCGCCAATGGTGTATGCACTAACAGCCTTAACTGTTACAACGCCGCCTTCAAATGTTTCGTCTGCGGTGAAGGTGAGAGTTGCAACAACATCATCGATAACCGCATCTGTACCGGTCATGTTGATGAGTGCCATATTGTAAGGAGTCTTAACATCATCTGCGCCGGTAAGAGTCCAGCCGCTTGATTCTTCACCTGCTGCACCAAGAACGGAAACTGCACCGGTGAGAGTAAGACCCTTGGGAGCATCAACTACAAAGTGAGCCGCGGAGAAAGGTGTGGTTGCAGTAACCTTAATGTCAACAGCAACGGTGTTTTTGATTTCGGTTGCGGGAGTAGCCGCTACAACGATGGGAGCTGTGGGAGCATCAACTGTGCCACACTTGTTTGCACAGTAGTATGTGCCGTCTGCCTTTGCGATGTAGTTGTGAGCGGTGCAAACATACTCAACCTCTCTTGTCTTGGTGCGTCCGCAAACTGCACAAGTGGAGGTTTCAACGCCTGCCTTATCAGGAGTTGCCGCGCTGGTGAGTTCCCAATCGCTCCAGTTACCTTCGCATTCGTCGGTAACATTTTCAGTAACATTGTAGAAGTATGTCTTTTCGCCGTCTACAGTTCTGTAAGCGTTTACGGGAACCTTGATAGCCTTATCAAAGGAGTGAGTTCCGTAAGTAACGGTTACATTTGCTTCGGTATTAACGAAAGTACCGTACTTCCAGAGATTGATAGTGTGAGTAAGCGGAACGGTACGGCCGTCTGCCTCGTCAGAAATGTGAATGTTGGTTTCTACAACATTCTTGAGCTGGAAGGAAGTTACAATCTGGGAGTTGTCATTGAAGTTTACGGTAAGCTTGTCAAGTTTGCCCTTGGAAGGACCGTACTCAACATATTCATCGCCTTCCTTACCGTTGGTGAGAAGGTCGTAGCTTACATTACGGTCACCGCTACGGAATGCGTTAACAGAAGAATTATCTTCAAGATTTACAATGCTTTCGCAATTTTCTGTTGTACAAGAACCGTATACATTCTGACCTGTGGTGGACATGGTGTAAAGAGTATAAACCAAAGTTGCCTGACTTCTTTCGGTTGCCTTTGCATTTACAAAACCGTCCTGAACGGTAAGGGTTGCCTTCTTGTTAGCAATGGTGAGGTCAGGAGCGCCAAATGTGTCGCCAAGGTAAATTCTTTCGTAGAAGTAGTCGCGTGCATTGGTTGAGAGTGCAGGACCGTCTACATTAACGGTTACATCTGCCGGAGTAAGGTCATCAGCGGTAACATTGTTTGCACCTGAGATGAGGTAACATGTTGCATAAGTCTGAACACGAACATACTTCATGTCGATGTTGTGCCAGTTTGCCATAATCCATACGCGGTAAACAGACTCGGATGTGCCCTTGAAGAGGATTGCATCGAATACAGAGTCACCGCCAAGGTTAAGGCGAACATCCTGCTTAGTGATAAGGAAGCCGGTTCCTGCCGCGCCGTTCTTATCCTGCTGTACAGCATCGCCGGTAAAGGTGATGGTGCCGTTCCACTCAGGAAGAGTGATGTTGTTATCAAGCTTAACGCCACCGTTGATTACAACAGTACCGCCGACATTCTTAATTCGGTTAACAGCTTCAACAAGAGTTGCAAGCTTGGTTGCCGCAGTAAAACCGTCATTTGTATCCTTACCGGTGCTTGAGGAGTTACCTACATAAACGGTAGGAAGGTCGGTGGAAGTATAAAGAGGAGCGTTACACTCGGAGCAAAGGATTTCATACACGCCACTTTCAGCGTTCTGAGTCCAAGCATAGTTGGTGTTGTCTACATGTGCAGTTGCATCAAGGTCAAGAGTTTGTGTACCAACGATAGCGAAACAGTCTGTACACAAAATGTTTGCAGTGCCGTTTACCTTACAGGTAGAGCTGGTCAAAACCTGAAGTTCGGTGTTTGCATGTACACACGCGTCGGTGTCAACGATTGTCGCGCCACATTCTTCACAAACGCCGCTTTCAGCGCCATTGTGGTCAAGAACAGTGGAGCAGTAGTTCTTGTATGTGGACTGGTTAACAATGATGTTATCAGCCGCAACAAATTTCTGTGCATCTACAAGTGCGTTTTCATTGCGGTCATCTGCATATACATCGTAAATGATGTTAGCAACACTTACATAGTTGTTAAATGTAAAGTCGGTGGTGATGTCTGCTGTATTCTTGAGAACAAGGTTTACAGTATAAACGCATTCTTCACCGGTAGTACCGTTACCGTGAGTACCGATTGCATACCATGTGGTAATAGCAGCCTTACCGTCTACAATTACATTAGAGGTAGAGTCAGCGGAAAGTTTTGTGCCGTTGATGTGGAAAGGAGCGATAAGGTTAATCTCAAGTGTATCGGTTTCGTTTACAGTACCAACAGTAACATTGCAAGTACCGTAGTGAGCAAGTGAAGCCTGACGGTTGCCGCCTACTACCGCATACCACTTACCGGAACGAACGGTTACATCGGTGTTAAGTTCGCCGCCTTCGCCTTTTACAGAGCTATTCCAACCACCAAGAAGGTAAATCTTATCATTTGCGGAGTTGGTAATGCCCTCGCCCATAACTACTTTATGTCCGCGAGCAGCCCAAACCATACCGTTTGTGTAATTGATATTGAACTTGGTGTTTTCAATAGTAATATCGCCGCCCTGGTTAATGTACTGACAAGCAGTTGAGGGGAATGAAAATTCACCGCCGGTGATGGTAATCATACCGTCATAAGCAGGGAAAGTATAGCTACCGGTAAAGCCTGCCTTGTCAACGATGTGAATGGTTGCTTCACCGTTTACGGTTGCAGAAGCAGCCGCATAAATAACAGCATCCTCAAAGGTAAGGAATGCATTTTCTGCGCTGTCACCAATAACAGCGTCAACATCTACAAGATCGTTACCGGTTGTGGAAACATAAATGTCGGTGATAAATGTATCATCTTCAAACGCTACGCCGTTACAGCAATCATAGAGATACTGAATTGTGCCGGAGTTGTCATAGTCATTGAAAATGTGCATGGTATTCTTGGTGTGAGCATCGGGGTCGATGTCAACCACTGTATCTTTTTCAAGAAGGGTGTTACATGTGGGGCAAATAAGGTCCTTAAGACCGGTTGCAGTACATGTAGGTGCCTTGGTTACAGTATATTCAGCAGCCGCGTGTGCGCATGCGGTGAAGCCGCAGACTGTACATACATCGAGTTCGTCGAGTACATGAGCCTCTGTTTCTGCGCCCTTGGTGGTTGCATCAAGGCAAAGACAAATAGTGGTGTGACCGTTTGCACCGTCTGCCGCAAAGCCGGTGTTGCTGTGCTCGTGGAACATTGCAAGGTCTGCACCGAATTTGCTACCTACCCAAAGTTCGTTTTCAGCAAGAGCCGCAAGTTCAACGCCAAGGGAGTTTACATTGCAGTTGCCGGTAAGGGTGATTACTTCCTTATTAACAGTTGCGCTACCGTTAACAGTTGCGTCGGTGCCAACGATATAAGCGCCGGTTGCATTGTAAATGTTGTAAAGAGTAATTTTGGTGGTTGCAGTGGGAGTAGCGGGACAACCGAATACACCTGTAGCTGTATAAGGACCAACATTTATACAGTCATGAATGTAAAGCGGGATTACGCCGTCGATAGCCTTGGGAGGACGAACATAACCGATTACGCTACCGGAAGAAGCAGCAGCGCCGGAAATATCACCTTTGTTATAAAGGTTATAGAGGTTTACAGTTACCTGATATGCATTAACAGTACCGAGAACTGCACCAACTACACCGCCGGCATAACCTGCTGCAGTAATTGTAGCATAGTTAGCACTGTCCTTAACAGTAAAGGTACAAGGAGCCTTGGGGGTTGCATAATAGTAACCGAATACACCGCCGGCTACATTGTTGCCGATGGTAACATCGCCGTAGTTCTTACAGCCGCTAACTTCAAGGTTCTGCGCAGCTACACCCTTTGCGTAACCAACAACACCGCCGCAGTAACGCCATGTAGTTTCAAGAGTACCGTTGTTTACGCAGTTCTTGATAACTGCAGTTTCGCCTGCCGCAGTAAGTTCGATTGTACCAACAACACCGCCTGCCGCGCCGCCAACTTTGGAAACGGTAGACTTGATGTTTACATTATTTACGCAATTTTCAACGGTGAATGCACCTGCTGCGTAAGCAACGATACCGGAAACATAGTCACCGGCAGTTGTTCCAACAGAGCCACCAACTGTAAGATTTTTAATGGTTGCGCCGTCAATCTTACC
>JAZQWE010000124.1:0-1633 GCA_045632225.1 Eubacteriales bacterium
CATCTCGGTAACCTTGTTCAGGGACTTACTTCCGAGCGTTTGACACATCAATCCGGCGGTGTCCTCTTCCTTCGCGTTGAAGATACCGATGCAAAGCGTGAAGTTCCCGGTGCGGTTGAGATTCTTATAAATTCTCTTAAGCATTATAACATTGTTTTTGACGAAGGCGCTACAATTGATGGTGACAGCGGTATTTACGGACCTTACCGTCAGCGTCAGCGTAAGGACATTTATCATGTTTTTGCTAAAAAACTTGTCAGCGAGGGCAAGGCATATCCTTGTTTTTGCACCGAAGAAGAACTTGCGGCCATTCATGAAGCTCAGGAAGCTGAAAAGGCTAATTTCGGCTATTACGGCAAATGGGCAAAGTATCGCGATGCTTCTATCGAAACAATCGAAGAAAATCTTAAAAAGGGAATGCCTTGGGTACTGAGATTCCATTCGGAGGGCAGCATTGAAAACAAGATTAAGTTCACCGACTTAATCAAGGGCAATCTTGAACTTACAGAAAATGATATTGACCATGTTTTGCTCAAGTCCGACGGTATTCCGACATATCATTTTGCGCATGCAGTAGATGACCATCTTATGCATACTACTCATGTTGTGCGCGGTGACGAATGGTTGCCCACACTTCCTTTCCATTTGCAACTTTTCTTTGCACTTGGTTGGAAACCGCCCAAGTATTTGCACATCGGTCCTCTTATGAAGATGGACGGTGAGTCAAAACGCAAACTTTCAAAGCGTAAAGACCCCGAACTTGCACTTACTTTCTATCAGGAAATCGGTTATCCCGTTGAGGCTGTATATGAATATATTTTGACCGTTCTTAACTCTAATTATGAAGATTGGAGAAGAGCAAATCCCTTTGCAAGCACCGATGATTTTAAATTCTCTTATAAGAAGATGAATCCTGCAGGCTCACTCTTTGACGAGGACAAACTTCGCGATGTTTCAAAGGATGTTGTTTCAAAGATGACCGCCGAGCGAGTTTATGAACTTGCACTTGAATGGGCTAAACTCTACGATGCTGATTTCGCAGAAAAACTCGGTGCAAATCCCGAATTTACAAAGGCAATTCTCGCAATCGGCCGCGGCGGTAAAAAGCCGAGAAAAGACTTTGCGGTTTGGAGCGAACTTAAAGCATACATGGCATTTTTCTATGATGCATATTTTGCACGCGAGGCGGAGTACCCCGAGTTCGCAAAGGATGATATCAACGGAATCATCCGTGATTATGTCGACCTTTACAGCGAGGAAGATGACCAGAATACTTGGTTTGAAAAAATCAAGGAACTTTCCGAAAAGTACGGTTTTTGCCCCGATACAAAACAGTATAAGGCAAATCCCGATGCATATAAGGGACATGTTGGTGATGTCAGCATGATTTTGCGTGTTGCTGTTACAGGCAGACAAAATTCTCCCGATATGTATGAGGTTATGCGAATACTCGGAAAAGAAAAAGTTACTGCGAGATTGCTTGACGCTATCAAGTAATCCAAGGAGATACAAATGGAAGATATTAAGACAAATTTTTTGGAGGAAATTGTTGAGGCCGATATGGCGGCTAACCCCGAACTCAAAATTCACACTCGTTTTCCTCCCGAACCCAATGGTTATTTGCATATTGGTA
>JAZQWE010000125.1:0-6056 GCA_045632225.1 Eubacteriales bacterium
ATCTTTAACCTCGCGGCAAACGCTTTGACCGCTAACGGTTTTAACGCCATAAGAACCAACACATAATGCATTAGTGCAGGAAACATTACCGTCGATTACAGCAACAACATCGCCCGCATCGGCGCTGTGGCTACCGAGAATGAACTGACGGTCAACATATCCGTTTTTGTTTGTTACAATACCGCCAACGGTGATGTCACCGAGCACCTCGATATTGATAGTACCGTTTACAAGTCCGCATGCCTTACCGCTTGAACCCGAAACAATCATGTAATATGTTCCCGATTTTACGGTGAGGTGAGTGTCGATTTCTGAGCAACTTCTTGAATCAATCACATTGTCACAACCGCCGATAAGTACTACCTTACCGCCGTTTGCGGTTGAATCACCGTCGTAGCGTGAGAACGATGTGGAAATGTTTTCGCCCATAACAAGGTGATTGTGGCGCGCAACAATGTAAATTGAATTTTTGGATACGCCCGTGTCAAACTCAATTTTTTCAAATGTTGTATCGCCCGAGAGCAAATACTCCATTCTCGCATTTCGGCTACCTATTTTCAAAATACCTGAGGTATCGCCGTAGCCACGAATTGTTATTTTGTTGTCTGCATGCTCAGGCTCGATGTATGCTTCATAAGAATCTTTTACACTATTATTGCAAAGTGTGATTGAACCAAGAATATAAACCGTAACATCATTATTGCTTGCCGCCGCCATTTCCATAACATTGGCAAAGTTGTTTGACGGATATTCTGCAGAGAAGCCGCCGTCGCCCTTACCCTTGTCGGAAACATAGAACTCGGTAACATTTTTACCGTATGTGCAATATACATGCGCTCTGTTGTATGTACAGATATAGCGGTAACCGCCGCTGTAGTTTTCCCACTCGTAATTATGCATATCGGGGTCAGCGGGGAGAATTCTGTCATCAATCACCGTACCGCAAGCGTCGCAGAATGTGCGCTCATATCCGTCTTCCATACATGTGGGCTGTTTTTCAACCTTGGGAGTTGCGCCCTCATGTGCACAAGTCAAATCTGCGCCGCACTCATCACATTTTTCGTCTGCATCGTTGTCAAAATGACCGCCGAGGAAAACAGAGCAAAATTCACTGTAAGTGTGCTGTGTCATTGTGGTGTCGCCATATTCACTGACGGGTTTGTAGCCGCCCGTGGTAAGCGTGGCGTCGATGCTGTATCCGTCACCGCCGAAGAATGCGTGTTCAAGAAGCACAGCACCGCTTACTCGTCTGTCTGTGTAGATATAGAAGGTGTGATAGCCAAGCGACCCCTCTGCATGCGAGCCGCCCGTAATATCAACGCCGTAGGGGCTGTGGTAATCCTCGCGGTATGATTCGTTGATGCTTCCCTTGAGCACAAGATGTGTAATATAGTTAGCCTCAACGGTATTTTTGGTCTTTTCACGCTCACTCATCATGATTCTGGAAATGTCTGCATCGCCGTCAATTATCATAAATGCAGTTGAGTCAGCAGAAAGACGGGTCTGTGCAACGGTTGAGAATGCAACAAGGTCGCAGATTTTAAGAGTGTCATTTTCATTGGTCTTGCCAACTGTAATTTTTGCTACCCCTTCGGTTGGTTCTACGGAATTTGTTGCATTAAAGCCGCTTACGATATAGTATTCGCCCGAGCGAATGGTAATATCGGTATTCATCACGGCGGGAATGCTATCATAAAAACCGCCGGAAACGAACATTTTAACATCGTTTACCGCAAAAGGAAGCGTACTTTGTGTCATTTGAGTAGAAGTAGTGTTTGCCATAACAATTCCCTCGCCCATAACGAGTTTATTGTTTTGTGCATTGATGCGAACCTCTGTAGCCGCGGAGGTAAATTTGATATTTTCAAACACCAAGGGGCCGCCAAGGTTGAGGTGACGGTTGGCAATAAGTGCGCCGCCAAAGTGGAATGTGCCACCCGTAACGGTGATGGTTTTTTCGGTATCGGGGGTCTTAAATGTATCCTTTAATACCGCCTTGCCGCTTATAATAATCTTTACATCGGAGTTTTTAATCTCTGCCGCAAGACCGACATAGTTAAATGCCTCTTCAAGCGAAGCAAAAGGTGTCTGCGAAGTACCGATTTTCTTGCCTGCAGATGCCAAAGTACCGCTTGTGCTGTTAACATAAACAGTTGTTAAAACCGAAGTATCGGTATAGATTACTCTGTCGCAACCGCTACATTCAAAAGCAATGGCCGTTGTGCTTTCTTTAAACGAAACAAATTCATGATTGCAAAAGATTTTTGCAAACTCAATGAGAATCGGCTCATCGGGATTTTTCCAATTGCCGCTTTCGTTAAGGCTATCGAACAAAGTGGAATTGTACTGTGTGGATTTTGCATTTGTGGTGGTGTTTTTCCACTCTTTACCTTGACGGGTGCCGGTGTAGTAGTTTGTGCCGTAGGGTTTATAAGGGAGAAAACCGCCAATGGAGTTTACATAGTCGCTGTCATAAACTACTACGCCATTAAGCAAAATCTCTGCGCGATTGAGATTGTTCTTTGCGCCAAAGAAGTCCGTATCCTTGTCGGTATGGCCGAAAAGGCCACCGACATGGGTGAGTTTTGCAGAAATTGTACCGATATTAAGACAATCGGTTACATTGCCGAGTTTTGAAAAGTTTCCGAGAATACCGCCAACGCGCGAACTTTCATTGGCTGTTGTTCGGGTAGAAACAACTTCGCCCGAGTTCATACACTCGGTAATGTGGAATATTGCTGCGTCATATTTTGTTGCCGAAGTATCTGTACCTGCAAGTTCGCCCACGATACCGCCGATAAAACAGTATCCCTCAACTTTACCGGTATTAAGGCACTTTGTAATTCCAAAATATGCAGGAGTACCTGTGTTTGACGCGCCCAAAATACCACCAATTTTTGTAAAGTCATTTGTACAAGTGGAAGTAATATCGCCATTGTTTATACACTTTTCAATAATGATTGTGGATGCTGTCTTTCTCTGTAAAAGGCCTGCAATACCGCCGATTACTCGATAAGCCTTTACATCTCCATTGTTGGTACAGCCGGAAATTTTAAGGTAAGCAAGCGAACTTGTTTCAGCGGTACCAATAATACCGCCTACCTGAATTCCCGTTCCCGAAACGGTAACCGTACAGTTGTTGGTACAGTTTTCAATAACCGCTCTTGTCTTTGCATAAGCAACAAGACCGCCGACATTACTACCGCTTGCGGTGATTTTACCCTCGATTGTGAGATTGCGGATCTCGGCATTGTCAATTACGCCGAAAAAGCCGACATAGGTACTACCGCTGATGTTTACACCCTTTACGGTGTAGCCGTTACCGTCAAAAACAGCGGGGGATGATGATGTACCAAAGGATTTTCCGTTTGGCTCACCAATCGGTGTCTGTGATTTACCGGTAAGGTCAATGTCGTTTGCAAGATAATACTTGCCGGTAACCGCCGAAGATTTATTCATAATTGCAAGCAATTCATCTGCGGTTGAAATCTTGGTATAGCCAGTAAAATCGGTGGCAAATACCGAAACCGCAAGCAAAATTGCAAAAATGCAAACGGCGATAAAAAGTTTTAACTGTTTTTTCATAAAAACTTCCTTTCGGATTATTTGTACACAGTGATTATTTCACTGATTGCTCCAACGGGAGTGAAGGCGTCGCGCCCCTCAAAATAAAGTTTTACATTTTCAACCTTTACATTTGCGGGCAAGCCCCCAAATCCGATGACAACGGGGTCAAGCGAAACCGCCGACGAGAAAGTGTATTTTTCACTCACATACTCACCGTTTACAACGGCATAAACCTTTTTAGGCGTCATTGAAACGGAGTAAACACCGTAAACCCAGAGTGAATCAAGGGTTATTGGCGCATCGTACCTCACCTCAATATATTGCTCACTATCGCAAACAAAACGGTATACCGCATCGCCAAGCACGCTGTCATGCGACACAATACCGTCTGTGAGGTGTTTTACATCGCCCCAAACGGTTTTATATGCAGAAGTTACGCTGACACCGTCATACTTTTTGTAAAGACCGTTTGCGCCGGAGGGCAAGGGCTGTTTTGTAAACGACGGGCCGCTGACTTTGAGCGTGCCGTCTGCGCGTACAACAAGTTTATCAAGCGCGGGGATGCGATTTACTTTTGTTAAATCTGCGGGGTTATTGTGGGTGTGGTATGAAATATAAATTTCGGTACCGTCGGGCGAGCGCGTTAGCGCACAGTGCCCCGTACCGGAGGTGTATTTGCCGTCGCCGACAACAAGTGGGTTGTTGCTTGCCTTTACAAACGGGCCAAGCGGATTTTTTGCGGTTGCATATCCCACGGAGTAGTTTTCGGTTGCGTAGAAGTTTGCCGAGAACAAAAGGTAGTATGTGTCCCCGCTTTTAAACATGAACGGTCCCTCATTCCATCTCGTTGTGCCCGACTTTGACTCCCATGCATAAATAGGAGAAGTGAGCAGCACGGGGGCACCAACGGTTCCGGAAAGGTCGCTTTTAAGTTCAATGCCGAAACTCTGGCTGGTTTTCATGCCGCTGACAACATTTTCGGAGCAATCCTTTGAATAAAGGAGGTACACCTTGCCGTCATCGTCAAAAAAGAGGGATGCATCAATTACGCTGTAATCGGGTGCATAAAGCGGGTGGTCATACACATCGGTAAACGGCCCCGTGGGGCTTTTTGCCTTGGCAAGACCGATGCTGTGGCGCCCTGCATCATTCATTGCGGAGTACACCATGTAGTATTCGCCGCCACGCTCATATACCTCGGGCGCCCAGTAGTTCTTTTTTCCGAAAGACTTTTCGCTAACGGTGTAGGAGTCACCTTCGGGTGTCCACACCTTCATTGTATCGGAGGAATAACATTTAAAATAATTGCCGCCCGTAACATACATATAATACTTTGACGAAGCCGTATCGTAAAAAACATAGGGGTCGCCAATATTTGTTATTGAATGATATGGCGAAACCATATATTTCTCGGGAAGCAATGGGGCTTTTGCCAAATTTTCATAGGCATGCGCATTTAGCGAAAGCAACGCGAGCATGCATACGAGCAACAGTTTTTTAACCATTTTTACCTCTTTATGCTTTTTCTACCTTGTATGTTTCGGTATTGTAGTCAACGGTTATCATTGTACCGTCGGAATAAGTGGTTCTGTAAACGCCCTCGGAGAGTTTTTCATGGTTTTCCATGAACTCATACTGAAGGTGCTTGAGCGGCTGATACTCGTCATACGCGTACTTGATTGCATCGGTACCGATTTCGATTTGCTCATCGCTCTGGCTATGCAAATCAAGGTCGCCCATCCAGTTGCGGTCTGCACCGAACTTGGAGTTGAAGTACATAAGGGGTCTGCCGCCGTACTCAATAAACTTGAGGTTCTGGAATTTTTCCTTTACGGGATAGTTAATTGTCTGCGCGGTGGGGTTTGAAAGAATAATGCCGTGGTAAACAAGCTGCCAAAAAGGAATAACCTCATCATAAAGTGGGTTGATGTCATGAGAAACCTTGGAGTTGCATCCGATATAGAGGATAGCATCCATCTGTGAGCTCATATAATCCATCCAACCCTCGGACTGGAAGCCGCCGAAAAGGTCACGGCAAAGGGTTGCCACTTTCTTGTGGTATTCCCACGCCTCTTTACGGGTGCAGGGGTGATTGGGGTCATAGCACTTTTCGGGAATGTAGGCTGTGAGTTCATCATTATAGTGAAGTCCTGCAAAGCCATAACCGCGAACCTTGGGGAAGGTGTGTACGGCATAGTTTTCGTACGCGGTCTTTGCGCAAAGGTGATAAGGCTCACCGCCGTTAAGACCCTTTTCGATATAATGCTCGCGAACATAGGGTACAAGGTCGCCGTTGGGGCCTTTTTTCTTTGTGAGAAGGTCGCGGTCAAAGTTGTTGGCAATTTCATACGCGCCGCATGTAACGGTGTGACAAACAACATGGTAACCAAGGCGCTGTGCCTTTGCAATAAACTTGCGGAGTTCATCGTCACCGCCAAAGCGCTCGTCGCAAGGATACTGCTGGGGGAAACGGCCGTCGTGACCGCCCT
>JAZQWE010000126.1:0-13942 GCA_045632225.1 Eubacteriales bacterium
AATGAGAAGTCTTATCGACATTGTAGACTTTTCGGTCGAAGAGCTCCATGAGCTTATGTTGACCGCATGCGACATTATCGAAAATCCGGCAAAATACTCTGAGAAATGCAAGGGCAAGAAACTTGCTACCTTGTTTTTTGAACCTTCAACCAGAACAAGACTCAGTTTTGAGGCGGCAATGCTTGAACTCGGCGGCAATGTTATTGGTTTTTCCGAGGCGAGTAGTTCTTCTGCTTCAAAAGGTGAGAGTGTTGCTGACACCGCAAAGATTATTAGTTGCTACGCGGACATTATTGCTATGCGCCATCCCAAAGAGGGCGCTCCGTATGTTGCATCAAAAAATGCTACAATTCCCGTTATAAATGCGGGTGACGGTGCTCATTGCCATCCGACACAGACTCTTACTGACCTTTTGACAATTTATAGAGAAAAGGGACGCACAGAGAACCTTACTATTGGTTTTTGCGGAGATTTAAAGTACGGAAGAACTGTCCATTCTCTTATTTCTGCGCTTTCTCGTTATAAGAGTATTCGTTTGATTTTGATTTCTCCTGATGAACTCAAACTTCCTACATATCTTAAAACTGAAGTGCTCAAGAAAAGCGGAATGATTTATACTGAAACCGCTTCGCTTGAGGGCTCCATTCCCGCGCTTGATGTTCTTTATATGACAAGAATTCAGCGCGAGCGTTTTGACGATCCGTCCGAATACGAAAGACTGAAAAACAGTTACATTCTTGACGCGGAAAAACTTGAAAATGCAAAGAGCGATCTTTGTATTTTACATCCGTTGCCGCGCGTAAATGAAATCAGCGTTGCAGTTGATAAGGATCCTCGCGCTTGTTACTTTAAGCAGGCTCTTAACGGGAAGTATATTCGTATGGCTCTTATTTTGAAACTTCTTAATGAGATAAATGTACAACCCAAAGATGAAGGAGAACTTCTAATTAACAAAGTATTTTGCAAAAATCCTAAGTGCATCACTACTGTCGAGCAGGAACTTGACCATGTTTTTAAGCTTTCTGACAAAGAAAACGGTATTTGCCGATGCATTTATTGTGAAGAAAAGGCAAAAATATAAAATCACTCTTTCGTGCCTTGACCTTTTATCTTTAATATGTTATAATATAACATATTATTTTGAATTCTTTGCGACTGTCGGATTTTAGTGGAGCACCACGGGGAGCAAAGAAAATACAAAAGATTTATGTCGACCGTCTGGGCACATTTACTTGTACAAGGTAAGTGTGCCTTTTTACATTTTGGAGGATGAAAAATGAAAAAAGTTGGAATACTTATGGGTAGCGATAGCGATTTGCCCATAATTCGCAAGGCAACGGATATACTTACTACTTTGGATATCCCGTTTGAGGTACATGTATATTCTGCACACAGAACTCCTATAGAGGCTGCAGAATTTTCGAAAAACGCTCGTGAAAACGGATTTGGTGTTATGATTGCGGCGGCGGGTATGGCTGCGCATCTTGCAGGTGCTGTTGCGGCAAACACAACTCTTCCGGTTATCGGTATCCCTTGCAAGTCTGCAAATTTTGATGGCCTTGACGCGCTTTTGGCAACGGTGCAGATGCCTACCGGTATTCCCGTTGCAACCGTAGCGGTTGATGGCGGTGCGAATGCTGCTTTGCTTGCGGCACAGATTCTTGCGGTTGAAGACGGTGCACTTGCAGAAAAACTTAACAATAAGCGTGCAAGTGATGCAAAAAAGGTACTTGAAAAGGATGCTGCAGTTGCGGCAGAGTTTAACAAGTAATAGCGTAGTTTTATAAGGAGTATACTAATGGGAGGCTTTTTTGGAGCTGTTTGCAAAACGGATGCAATGGTTGATGTTTTTTTCGGAACTGACTATCATTCGCACCTTGGAACTCGCCGTGCCGGTATGGCGGCATACGACAAGGAAATCGGTTTGCAGAGAAAAATCCATAATATAGAAAATTCGCCATTCAGAACAAAGTTTGAAAATGTTTTGGATGAAATGAAGGGCAATTCTGCAATCGGTTGCATTAGTGATACCGACCCACAGCCGCTTTTGATTCGTTCAACTCACGGCACTTATGCAATTTGCATGGTCGGAATTATAAATAATGCAGATGAATTGATTGATAAATACCTTTCTGCGTGCGGACTTCATTTTGATGCCATGACGGGCGGTAAAGTCAACTCAAATGAGCTTATGGCGGCGCTGATTGACCAAAAACCGACTTTTGCAGAAGGTATTCGTTTTGCACAAGAATCAATTCAGGGATCTGCTTCTGTTGTGATTCTTTGTGATAACGGTAATATTATTGCGGCGCGTGACCTTTACGGCAGAACGCCGGTTCATCTTGGCAAAAGTGAAAACGGATACTGTGTTTCTTTTGAATCATTTGCTTATCAGAAACTCGGTTATGAAGATTATAGCGAGCTTGGCCCCGGTGAGATTGTGGAAATTACGGCGGACAGCGTAACACAACTCAAAGAACCGGGCAAAGAAATGCATATTTGTGCGTTCCTATGGTCCTATTACGGTTATTCCACCTCTAACTATGAAGGTGTTAATGTAGAAATGATGCGTTATCGCAACGGTGCGATAATGGCTGACAATGATAAAGAGCAGGGAATTGCCGACGATATTGATTATGTTTGCGGCGTTCCTGATTCCGGTACACCGCATGCCATTGGATATGCTACAAAGAGCGGCGTTCCGTTTGCGCGTCCGTTTATCAAATATACTCCTACTTGGCCGCGTAGTTTTATGTCAACAACTCAGATTGACCGTAAAAAAGTTGCCAAGATGAAGCAAATTCCTGTTCATGAATTGATTCAGGATAAAAAACTTTTATTTGTAGACGACTCGATTGTACGCGGTACTCAACTTAAAGAAACAGTAGACTTTCTTTATGACCACGGTGCTAAAGAGGTTCACATGCGTTCAGCTTGTCCTCCGATTATGTACGATTGTAAGTATTTAAATTTCTCAAGTTCGAGAAACCCGATGGAACTTCTTGCCCGTCGCGTTATTATGGAACTTGAAGGAGAAGAAGGTTTCAACTATATTGATGAGTACAGCGACTTTTCAACCGAGCGCGGCAAAAAACTCAGAAAAACCATTTGCGAATCATTTAATTTCGCATCTCTTGAATTCCAATCACTTGAGGGAATTATAAAATCTATCGGCCTTGAGCCGTGTAAGCTTTGCACATATTGCTGGAGCGGAAAGGAATAAAAAATGAGTACACAATCTAAATCTGACAGTTATGCAGCAGCCGGCGTTGATATTGTTGCCGGTTACAAAGCTGTTGAACTTATGAAAAAGCATATCGCACGCACAAAAAATGAAGGTTGCCTTGATGATGTAGGCGGCTTTGGCGGATGCTTCGGTTTGCCTATTGCAGGCATGGAAGAACCCGTGCTTGTATCCGGCACAGACGGTTGCGGAACCAAGGTTAAAATGGCCATTCTCATGGATAAGCATGACACAATCGGTATCGATGCTGTTGCAATGTGCGTAAACGATATTATCTGTGTTGGTGCAAAGCCTTTGTTCTTCCTTGACTATATCGCTTGCGGCAAAAACATTCCTGAAAAAATCGCTGCAATTGTTGGCGGTGTTGCTGAAGGATGTGTACAGTCCGGTGCGGCGCTTATCGGCGGCGAAACCGCAGAACATCCCGGTATGATGCCCGTTGATGAGTATGACCTTGCAGGTTTTGCTGTTGGTATCGTTGATAAGAAAAAGATTCTTGACAACACCAAGATGGCTGAAGGCGATGTCGTAATCGCTCTTGCTTCAAGTGGCGTACACTCCAACGGTTTCTCACTTGTGAGAAAAGTATTTGATATTGACAACAACCCCGATTCTTTGTATGCACCTTGCGAAGCGCTTGGTGGCAAGAGCATTGCAGAAACATTGCTTACCCCCACCAAGATTTATGTAAAGTCTGTTCTTGCTCTTCTTGAAAAGGTTACAGTTAAGGGTATCAGCCATATCACCGGCGGCGGATTTTACGAAAACATTCCGCGTTCCATTCCTAAGGGCTTGACTGCCAAGATTGATAAGTCCGCAGTAAAAGTTCTTCCCATCTTTGATCTTATTGCAAAGACCGGTAATATTCCTGAACGCGATATGTACAATACATATAACATGGGTGTTGGCATGAGTATTGTTGTGCCCGCAAATGAGGTTGAAACGGCGCTTGAAATTCTCCGTGCAAACGGCGAAGATGCGTATGTTATCGGTGAAATTATCAGCGGTAACGATGGCGTGGTGCTTGGCTAATGAGCAATCTTAAGAGAATTGCCGTTTTGGTTTCGGGCGGCGGAACAAATTTACAAGCTTTGATTGATGCCGAACAAAAAGATATTATCAAGAGTGGAAAAATTGAACTTGTTATTTCAAACAATGCCGGTGCATACGCGCTTGAGAGAGCCAAAAATGCCGGCATCAAAACCGCCGTGGTACCTAAAAAGGAACTTGGCGGAAGTCAGCGTGCGTTTGAAAACAATCTAATTACTCTCCTTGAAGATAATAGGATTGATATTATTGTGCTTGCAGGTTTCATGGTTATCCTCAGCGAAAGATTTACAAGCACATATCCTAAACGGATTATAAATGTTCACCCTTCGCTTATTCCTTCTTTTTGTGGCGAAGGATTCTACGGTCTCCGCGTGCACGAGGCTGCGTTAAAATATGGTGTTAAAGTTACGGGTGCGACTGTACATTTTGTAAATGAGGTTCCCGATGGCGGTGAAATCATAATGCAAAAGGCTGTTGCAATTCGTGAAAATGATACCCCCGAAACTTTGCAAAAACGAGTAATGCGCCTTGCAGAGTGGAAGATTCTTCCTCTTTCTGTAGAAAAAGTGTGCAAAGAACTTTAGTATAAAAGGAGAATGAAAATGAAGATTTCTTCAATTGAAAACGAACTTAACTCCCTTGCCTATCACGGCAGAGGTATTATAATTGGCAAAAGTGCTGACGGTAAAAAGGCTATCACCGCATACTTTATCATGGGCAGAAGCGAAAACAGCCGTAATCGCGTGTTTGTAGCGGAAGGCGATGCAATGCGCACAAAGGCGTTTGATGAGTCAAAGATGACCGACCCCCATTTGATCATTTACTATCCTGTCAGAGTTCTTGGCAACAAGACCATTGTTACAAACGGTGACCAAACAGACACAATTTATGATTTGATGGACAAGCAGATGACATTTGAGCAGGCGCTTCGTACCCGTGAGTTTGAGGATGATAAGCCTAACTTCACTCCCAGAATTTCCGGTATCATTCATTGTGAAAACAATGATATGAATTTTGCAATGTCTATCTTAAAGTCTGCTGAGGGTGATGACACCTCTTGTGAGAGATTTACTTATGCGTATTCTAACCCCATTGCCGGTAAGGCCAAGTTTATTCATACCTACAACGGTGACGGTAATCCGCTTCCTTCTTTCGAGGGAGAACCCAAGACTTTGGAACTTCCCGCTATGAATATTGATTCTCTCACCAATCTTATTTGGACTAATCTTAACGAAGACAATAAGGTATCGCTTTTTGTAAGATATATTGATATTGCAAGCGGCGAGAGCGAAACAAGAATTGTAAACAAGAACGCGTGAGGTACAAAAATGAAAGATTTTGAACTTAAATACGGTTGTAATCCCAACCAGAAACCCGCTAAAATTTACATGCATGACGGTTCCGAACTTCCTATTGAAATTCTCAGTGGCCGTCCCGGTTACATAAACTTTCTTGATGCTTTCAATAGCTGGCAGCTTGTAAAAGAACTCAAAGAAGCACTTGGTCTTCCCGCAGTTACTTCTTTCAAGCATGTAAGCCCTACCTCTGCGGCGGTCGGCATTCCGCTTTCTGATAAACTCAAGAAAGCTTGCTTTGTAGACGATATTGCAGACCTTGATGCATCTCCTCTTGCATGCGCTTATGCAAGAGCGAGAGGTACTGACCGTATGTGCTCTTTCGGCGACTGGGTAGCACTTTCCGATGTTTGTGATGTTACTACCGCGAAACTTATCAAAAGAGAAGTTTCCGATGGTATCATTGCTCCCGGTTATGAGCCTGAAGCACTTGAAATTCTCAAATCCAAGAGAAACGGTAATTACAATATTGTAAAAATTGACCCGAGTTATGTTCCTGCTGAAATCGAGCGTAAGCAGGTTTACGGCATTACTTTTGAGCAGGGAAGAAACAATTTTGAAATTAACCCTGAACTTCTTAAGGAAATTGTTACTGCAAACAAGGACATGCCCGAAAGCGCAGTTCGTGACCTCATTATCGCACTTATTACCCTCAAGTATACTCAGTCAAACTCTGTTTGCTATGCAGTAGACGGTCAGGCAATCGGCGTTGGTGCAGGTCAGCAGTCGAGAATTCATTGCACCCGTCTTGCGGGTACAAAGGCAGATACATGGTTCCTCCGTCAGCATGAAAAGGTTTTGGCGCTTCCTTTCAAGCCGGAACTTGGCAGACCTGACAGAGATAATGTAATTGACGGCTATATCAATCGCAATGAAGAGGATGTTTGTGCTGACGGTATTTGGCAGAATTACTTTACCGAGCAGCCCGAACCTCTTACTGATGCAGAAATTCGCGCATATCTTGACACTATTGACGGTGTTGCACTCGGTTCCGATGCATTCTTCCCGTTTAGTGACAATATTGAGCGTGCAAAGCGTAGCGGTGTTAAGTACATTGCGGAACCCGGCGGATCTATTCGTGATGATGCTGTAATTGAGTGTGCAAACAAGTACGGTATGGTAATTGCATTTACAAAGATGCGTTTGTTCCATCATTGATTCTTGGGAGGCAAAATGAAAATTTTAGTCGTTGGCGGTGGCGGCAGAGAACATGCCATCATCAAAAAAATCAAAGAGAATAAAGAAGTAACCGAAATTTATGCGCTTCCCGGCAATGGCGGCATTGCCACTGATGCTACATGCGTGAATATCGGTGCTAAAGATATTGACGGTATTGTTAATTTTGCTGTCGAAAATAATATTGATTATGCCGTTGTTGCACCCGATGATCCGCTTGTTTTGGGCGCGGTTGATGCTCTTGAGGAAAAGGGTATCCCTTGCTTTGGCCCCTGTGCAAATGCTGCAATAATTGAGGGTAGTAAGGTGTTTTCAAAAGACCTTATGAAAAAGTACGGTATTCCTACCGCGGCATACGAAGTATTTACTGATATGGATAGTGCGCTTGCTTATCTTGATACCGCGCCAATTCCTACAGTAATTAAGGCTGACGGTCTTGCACTTGGTAAGGGTGTTGTAATTGCAGAAACACGCGAGGATGCCAAAGATGCCGTTAAATCCATGATGCAGGATAAAGTATTTGGCAAAAGCGGAGATCAGATTGTAATTGAAGAGTTCCTCACCGGTCCCGAGGTGTCGGTTCTTTCGTTTACAGACGGTAATGTGGTTGTTCCCATGATTTCTTCGATGGACCACAAGCGTGCGGGTGATAATGACACCGGACTTAATACCGGTGGTATGGGAACTGTTGCGCCCAACCCTTATTATACCGATGATATTGCAGAAGTTTGCATGAAGACAATTTTCAAGCCTACGATTGATGCAATGAAAGCAGAAGGACGCACTTTTAAGGGCTGTCTTTATTTTGGACTTATGCTCACTCCTGACGGTCCGAAGGTTATTGAGTATAACTGCCGTTTTGGTGACCCCGAAACTCAGGTAGTTCTCCCTCTCCTTGAAAGCGACCTTCTCACAGTTATGCGTGCCGTTACTGACGGTAAACTTGCTGAAACCGTAGTAGAATTTTCAAACAATCATGCTTGTTGTGTGGTTATGGCTTCGAATGGCTACCCCACAAGTTATGAAAAGGGATTTGAACTCACAATTCCTGCTGAAATTAGCAATAATGTATATGTTGCAGGTGCCGCTATTAACAATGGTAAACTCGTTACAAATGGCGGCAGAGTTTTGGGTGCTACAGCGGTAGCAGAAACTCTTGAAAATGCTGTGAAAGCAGCGTATACACTTGTAGATAAGATTCATTTTGATAACGCTTTTTATCGCCATGATATTGGCGCAAAAGCATTGAAAGCAAAGGAGTGTTGAAATGGTATTTAGAGTCTATGTAGAAAAGAAAACAGAACATGCTAACGAGGCAAAGTCGCTTCTTTCCGATGCCCGTTCACTCCTTGGCATTTCTTCTCTTACTAATGTTCGTGTAATCAACCGTTACGATGCGGATAATATTTCTGCTGACCTTTTCAACTCAGCAAAAGGTACCGTTTTTTCTGAGCCCCAGGTTGACGATGTATATGATGAATTAAATCTTGGTGATGCAACTGTTTTTGCTGTTGAATTTCTCCCCGGTCAGTTTGACCAGCGCGCAGATTCTGCTGCACAGTGTATCCAGATTATTTCTCAGGGTGACAGACCCCGAGTTCGTACAGCAAAAGTGTATGCACTTTACGGCGCGCTCACAGATGCGGATATTGCTGAAATTAAAAAGTATGTAATTAACCCTGTGGAAGCACGCGAAGCGGTGCTTGATAAGCCCGATACTCTTGAGATGCAATACACAGTGCCTACTGAGGTTAAAACTCTTGACGGCTTTACTTCACTTGATGCTGCGGGTCTTGCACAGTTTGTAAAAGATTACGGTCTTGCAATGGATGAGGCTGATATTGCCTTTTGTCAGGAATATTTCAAGAGCGAGCACCGTGATCCTACTATTACAGAAATTCGCATGATTGATACATACTGGTCCGACCATTGCCGCCATACAACTTTCCAGACTATCATTGATGATGTTAAGTTTGAGGATGCGCTTTTGCAAAAGGCGTATGAG
Organism: Eubacteriales bacterium; assembly: GCA_045632225.1. Lineage (GTDB taxonomy): Bacteria > Bacillota > Clostridia > Oscillospirales > CAG-272 > UMGS902. The sequence goes on from JAZQWE010000126.1 coordinate 8,831, forward strand.
GACTATATTGCTGTTCGCAAGGAACTTGGCAGAACCAAGCCTATTTGCCTTATGGATCTTGCAACTGTTGCAGTAAAGTATCTTAAAAAACACGGTAAACTTGACAAACTTGACGAATCTGAGGAAATCAACGCTTGTACCGTTAAAATCAACATCGATGTTGACGGAAAGAGCGAACCGTGGCTCCTTCTCTTTAAGAACGAAACACATAACCATCCTACAGAGATTGAACCTTTTGGTGGAGCTGCGACATGTATCGGCGGTGCAATCCGTGACCCGCTTTCCGGCCGTTCCTATGTTTACGGTGCAATGCGTGTTACCGGTGCGGCAAATCCGTTGAAGCCTGTTAGCGAAACCATCAAGGGCAAACTTCCTCAGAGAAAGATTGTTACTACTGCGGCGGCAGGTTACTCTTCTTACGGTAACCAGATTGGCCTTGCAACCGGTATTGTTGATGAAATTTATCACGATGGCTATGCGGCAAAGCGCATGGAAATCGGTGCAGTTATTGCGGCAGCTCCTGCCGCAAATGTTCGCCGTGAGCGTCCTGCTCCCGGTGATATCGTAATTCTTCTTGGTGGCAGCACCGGCCGCGACGGTATCGGTGGTGCAACCGGTTCTTCCAAAGCACACAATGCTCATTCTGTTGAAACTTGCGGTGCTGAAGTGCAAAAGGGTAATGCTCCCGAGGAAAGAAAACTTCAGCGTCTTTTCCGTAATGCTGAAGCATGTCGCATGATTAAGCGTTGTAATGACTTTGGTGCGGGCGGCGTTTCTGTTGCTATCGGTGAGCTTGCAGACGGTCTTGTAATCGATCTCAACGCAGTTCCTAAGAAGTATGAGGGTCTTGATGGCACCGAACTTGCTATTAGCGAGTCACAAGAGCGTATGGCGGTTGTAATTGAGCCCGAAAATCTTGCGAGATTCCTTGAGATTGCAGAGAGCGAGAATCTTCAGGCGTGCAAGGTTGCAGATGTTCAAGCAGAAGAACGCCTTGTTATGCATTGGAACGGCAAAAAGATTGTAGACATCAGCCGTGATTTTCTAAATTCCAACGGTGCAGAGAAGCACATTTCCATTACTCCTGTAGCTCCCAAGTCTTTTGATAAAGAAATTAGCGGCGGATTTGCAGAAAACTACAAAGCGCTTGCTGATGACCTTAATATTTGTTCAAAGCGTGGACTTTCTGAGCGTTTTGACTCTACAATCGGTGCCGGTAGTGTTCTTATGCCTTTTGGCGGAAAGCATCAGCTTACACCCGTTCAGGCAATGGTGCAAAAGGTTTCTGTTGAAAAGCAGGACACCGATGATTGCTCGTTTATGTCTTGGGGTTACAATCCTTTCATCACCGAGAAGAGCCCCTACCACGGTGCATATCTTGCGGTTGTAGAATCTGTTTCAAAACTCATCGCAACCGGCGCATCTTTTGAAGATGTATATCTCACTTTCCAGGAATATTTTGAAAAGCTTGGTAAGGATTCAAAGCGTTGGGGCAAGCCGCTTGCGGCTCTTCTCGGTGCTTTCGAAGCACAGAAAGAACTTGGAATCGGCTCCATTGGCGGTAAGGACTCTATGAGCGGCTCATTTGAGGATCTTGATGTTCCTCCTACGCTCGTTTCGTTCGCGGTTACTACAGATAAGATTAAGAATGTAGTTTCTCCCGAGTTTAAGAACGCCGGCAACAAGGTATACCTCATTTCTCCTAAGTTTGATGAAAACGGTCTTCCCGTTACAGAGTCTCTTATTAGTGTATATAACAAGGTAACCGAACTTCTCCGCAGCGGCAAGGCTGTTTCTGCATATACCCCCGGTATGGGTGGCGTTGCAGAGGCGGTAATGAAGATGTGTTTCGGTAACGCTCTTGGCTTTAAGTATGAAAATGTTTCTGTAAATGAAATATTCGATTACTCCTATGCAAGTTTTGTTGTTGAAACTACCGAGGACATTGATGCACTTTGCATTGGTACTGTTACCGATGACGGTAAGATTACTATGGGTAATGATTCTCTCAATCTTGCTGAAGTTCTTGATATTTACGAAAACAAACTTGAAAGCGTGTTCAGTTGCAACATTCCTACTTCTAACGCTCCCGTTTGCAACTTTGATTATAAGACTACCACGCGCGTTGCTCCTGCTATAAAGGTTGCTAAACCCCGCGTGCTTATTCCCGCGTTCCCCGGCACAAACTGTGAGTTTGACAGCGCAAAGGCTGTTCGTGCCGCAGGTGCAGAAGCAGAGATTTTTGTAATTAACAATCTTTCTGCAGACGGCATTCGCAAGAGCGTAGAAACATTTGCAAACAAACTCAAAGATTCGCAGATGGTATTCATTCCCGGTGGTTTCCCCGGCGGTGACGAACCTGACGGTAGCGGTAAGTTTATTACTGCATACTTCCGTAATGCTGAAATCAAAGAGGGGGTTACCGAGCTTCTTGAAAAGCGTGACGGTCTTATGTGCGGTATTTGTAACGGTTTCCAGGCACTTATCAAACTTGGTCTTGTGCCTTACGGCAAGATTATAGATACTGATGAATCTTGTCCTACTTTGACCTTTAATACTATCGCTCGCCATCAGTCGCGCATTGTTCGTACCCGTGTTGCATCCAATAAGTCACCTTGGCTTGCTCTTACCGAAGTTGGTGATGTTTACAGCGTGCCGATTTCCCACGGTGAAGGTCGCTTTATTGCCGATGAAGCACTTATCAAAAAACTTGCTGAAAACGGTCAGATTGCTACACAGTATGTTGACCTTGGCGGCAATGCAACCAATGATATTCACTTTAACCCCAACGGCTCTATGTATGCAATCGAGGGTATCACTTCTCCCGATGGTAGAGTGTTTGGTAAGATGGGACATAGTGAGCGTATTGGCGTGGGTCTTTATAAAAATGTACCCGGCGAATATGATATCAAGATGTTTAAGTCTGCAGTTGAATATTTTAATAAATAAAAAGTTGATAGCCGCCCAGTTGGGCGGCTAATCTTTTATTTTTAACCGTGTTCACAGCAACCTCTGCCGTTAATATTGCTGTTTCTGCAATTGTTTTTAGGCATGGGACGGCCGCATTTGTCAAATGACGGGTTATATGCATAAAAGTTTTTGGCATCAAGATTATCCTGTGTGATACGGAGTGCATCACCGAAACGCTGAAAGTGTACAACTTCTCTTGCGCGAAGGAATTTAATTGGTTCACGGATATCAGGATCATCAACGAGGCGCAGAATATTATCGTATGTTGTTCTCGCTTTTTGTTCTGCAGCGAGGTCTTCAAATAGATCTGTTATTACATCGCCTTTGGATTGCACATATGTCATTGTATAGGGAACACCGGCGGCACTTACAGGATATATACCGGTTGTATGGTCAACGAAATAAGCGTCAAATCCGGATGCCTTTATTTCTTCAGGTGTAAGATTTCGGGTAAGCTGGTAAAGTATTGCGGAAATCATCTCTACGTGTGCAAGTTCTTCTGTACCTACATCGGTTAGAATTCCGACTACTTCGCCGTATGGTGCTGCATATCGCTGATTTAAATAACGCATCGAGGCACCGATTTCTCCGTCTGGACCACCAAGCTGACTAATGATAATTTTTGCAGCTTTTGGGTCCGGATTTTTAATGTTTACGGGAAATTGTAGTTTCTTTTCATAAATCCACATTTAGTTAGCCTCTCTTTCCCAGGGCCAAGGTCCCTGAACCCATTTCCATTCGTCACAGTTGTCGCTTGCGTGTGCTGTAAGCGGTCCAAAAGCCGATTCGTATTCTGCAACACATTTGTCATACATAGCTTTTTGCCGTTTGAAGTATTCAAGTGCCCTTGTGCAGTGCGGATACGCATCAAGATAGAGATTAGCTTCTACAAGCGCAAAACTGTGGCGCTGAATTTTGTGAAGCAGCATTGTGCGGTTATTGCAATTGTTATTCATGGTAGCAACCTCCGCCGCATTTTTGGCCGTAAAAAGGTTTATCGAGTTCTTTGAAAATTGTTCCTACTACAAAACCTTCTTCTTCGCAAAATAAATTTTGCCATTCTTGATAAGGCGAGTATGCCATTGCAAGAGCGAAATTAAAGTCGCCGTTATCGTAAAGTTCATTATCGTTATTCTCGCAACCGCAATCATTTCCATCATTGCGTGGCATTATGCTTTGATTGCATCCGCATCCTTGCCTTTTACGGTTTTGATTGCAAATATTGCAGGAGCTATCTTCTGCGGCGATGCGTGTGAGCAAACTTTCGTCAAGTCTGTCGCGCGGAGAAGAGCAGTGGTTATAATTCATTCTATACATAAATTGAATTTACCTTTCATAGTGTTGAGCGTCGCTCACTTTAAGTGTATGCAAAATTCTTATTTAGGACAATTTTGCATAAAAAACACGCGGTGGGAAAAACTTAACTCGAACATATTGATTTTGAAAGGAGAAAATCAATGAAAAGAATAATCAAGACATTAGTATTTTCGATTTTAACATTAGTATTAACAATAGTGGTATTTTCTTCGCCGATTGTATCTCCCGCGTTGAATGTACTGGCGAAAAATAATAAGATGATTAAAAGCGGACTTGTCTATAATGACATTTATTTTAGCGAAGCGGACTTTAAAAAGTGCCTTGGTGTCACAAATGTTGACAGCGTTACTGTAAAAGTTCTCCCATCGGCTGCGGATGGTAATCTTAAACTTGGAAATTTAGAGGTAAATGAAGGCCAAACTATCAACAGCCAGTATTTGTCGGTGCTTAGATTTGTTCCTACAGATGACAAAATTTTAAGCGCAGAGGTGGTTTTTAGTGTAGGTGATACCGAAATACCATGTTCTCTTAAATTTCTTGAAGAGGTGAATTTTGCGCCCACATTTGCATCTGGAAGTGCTGAACTTCACACTTATCGAAATGTTTCTTGCTTTGGAAACATTGTTTCGAGCGATCCTGATGGAGATGCAACCGATTTGCAAATTGTTTCTTATCCGAACCACGGAACATTGACTATCACCAATCCCGCAAGGGGAAGTTACAAATATACACCGAGCAACAATTTTGTAGGTAGTGACGAGTTTGTTGTGGTTTCGCGTGACGGTTACGGAAATTATTCTGCGGTTCAAAAAGTAGAAGTTAGTG
>JAZQWE010000127.1:0-5178 GCA_045632225.1 Eubacteriales bacterium
AAAACACGGCTTTAGGTTTTAATTTTTTAAAATTTTTCTAAAAAATTATCTGCACGCTAAAGGTGCAGATAGTTTTTTAAAGTTTTTCGTCAAAATGAATGCGGAAGTTGTTTTTGCGAAGGATGCCCTGAAGTGTGGGAACATCAACATCTCTTGCAGAGATGCCCGCATCAATCGCCATAACCGCCGCGCGCGCCGCAACCTCACCGGTCTGCGCCGCAACGGGAATAACTCTTGTTGCATCCCACGCGCCGCCGTGTGCAGAAATTACTCTGCCTGCGGCAAACATATTTGTATACTCGGGAGAATAGAGTGTGCGATACGGGATTTCAAACCAATATCCCTTTTTGCCGAAATAAGGACATGTGCCAACGGAATCCTCATGGGGTTTGTAGAGGTCATCCATAGTCATTTCATACTCACCGACGATATGGCGAATCATGCGGAACTGAGGCATCATGGGAATTGCAATAACCTCTTGCGCAAGCGGGTCTTTTTCCTTGATTTCATCAAGCAAAATCTGCTGTCCCTTGATTATGTAATTGTTTACCTCATCACCGGTAACGCCCGCGTAATGGGGGAATCCCTCGGGATGTCCCTTACCCGTCATGCCACTTCCGCTTGCATGCCAGCCGCGAAGTTTAAGCATATCGTATTCCTTGTCGGAAGTAAAATCGGTAATATGCGAATAGTAAGACATATAGTTTTCACCGTTTTTGCACTCTGCGCCCGCGCGGCTGAACATTATACATGTACCGCTTGCATCAATAAGTGCACGGCACGAATAATACTCGGTGCCGCCAACAGTTTCAACAGCAATTCCGCAAACGGTTTTGCCGTTCATCTCGGGATATGTAACAAGCGCGTCATAGCGAATATCGGCGCCCGCCTCAAGAAGCATTTCCTGAAGTACAAGCGACATTACAGTAGGAGAAAAATGAGTTACAAAACGCTGTGCGGTATCCTGCTCCCAAATACCCTCGGGCTCCCAGCACTTTGGCAAGCGATGCTTGCAATATTTAATGGTGCGACGGAGTATTTCCTCGGAAATACCCGAGATAAGCTTTTTACCCTCGGCATTGCAAAGGGGTTCCCACCAGTTGATAAGACCGATGGTTGCAAGACCGCCAAGTGCAGATGCCTTTTCAAGCAAAAGTGTCTTTTTGCCCGCGCGTGCAGATGCAACAGCCGCCGCAACGCCCGCGACACCGCCGCCGACAACTACAATATCATAATCCTTTTTCAAAATGTAATTCATAATCATTCCTCCAGAAGGTTGAAAACAATAATGGACCGCATGTGATAATAACGGTAACGAAGTAGGTACGATGCCGACTCCTCAAAAATAACATTTTCACCCTCGGAACGAATCTGCCCCGCGGGGTCATAAATTTTAAAACGGTACTTTTCGGGATTTTTCTCCGATGGGTTTATGCACTCTGTAACAACTATATGGTGCGAACCGTTGTAGGTATTATCCATTGAAACTATAACACCCTCGGGGTGTTTATCAAGTTCTTCTTTAAGTCTTTGGCGGGTAACACCGTAACTTCTCACCGCCTCAAGCGGCTGACCGTACAGCGTAAAAGACTCTGCAATTTGCTTTATATTTATCATAATGGGGTTGTTATAAAGCGTACCGCGTGCGGTTGTGAGCCCGCGGTTGCCCGAATTTGCAAGTGCAACCGTATACGGGTCAGCCTCAAGATTTCCGTCCGCCTCAAAGCGAAAATCATATCCCGCTACATATCTTGCGCCAAGATTGTTTAGCACAATGGCCACGGATGTGAGTGCGCAACCCGTATCCATCCAGTCAAGTCCGCGATTGTAACCGCTAATGATAAATCTCTTCAATGCACCCGAGTAAAAATAAACATTGGCAAGTTCGCCGCCATGCCAACCGCCGCCAACCGCAAGGTGCTGTGAATACCATGTAAAAGCATCATCGTCCACGATTTCCACCTCGATACTGCGGCTCTCGTTTCCAATAGTTGCAGTTACCGTAACCTTGCCCGCTTTAAGTGCGCAAAACGAGCCGTCATCGTCAATCATAAGCGCGGTATCATCGCTTGAAGTCCATGTTGCAAGATTTTTCATATACGCGGGTTTTGTAATTGCGTATACCGCACTTGTGCCATACAGTTTTACCTTTTCGGCAACAGTTTTTAAATCAAACTGTGAAAGCCCCACGGGAATAATGTCCCAATGCTGACTGTCTGCGGCAATGTATCCCTCGCTTTTTACAAGCGACATTGTATAGAGTTTTGTGCCATCTGTAGTACCGATAACGCTGTCACCGTGCGAGATGACATAGCCGCCCTCGGTTGAATTTATCTTAAAATAGGAGTTTTCGGTAATTTTAGCGGACTTTGAAATACGCTCACCACGCTCATTTGGCATACAAAAAGCGTATTTACCTTCCTCGCTTTGCGGATATATCAGATATGTACCGTCATCTTGCTGAATGAGGAGAATGTTTTCCCCCTCTTCCCCGCTTCGTTTATCGGTATATGCGTATCCGTCCATTGCGTATTTTACATCAAAGGCATTAAGATACTTTCCGCTTGCCATGTTTTTAATTGTATAAACTCCGGTTGCGGGCCCCTCCCCCTCAATAAAGGTAACTGCCGTGCCCGCCGATGTACAAATTGCAAGGCAAAAAGCAAAGAGGATCGCCGCTGTAAAAAATATATATTTTTTCAAAAATTTATCCTCACAAAAAATACCCATAGTAACAAACTATGGGTATTTTATCACATTAACATATAATTGTCAACTTTTACGGCGCAACAGCACGCGTGCAAGCACCAGCACAAACAATGCACCAAAAAGCACGCCTGCGCTGTCAAGAACAACATCGCTAAACCGCGCACCGCGTCCGGGTACAAACGCCTGATGAAATTCGTCGCTTGCAGCATAAAGCGCGCCGCAAATCCACGGCAAAGACAAATGTGCAAACCATGTGCGGCTGTGCCAAAGTGAGGCAAATGTAAACACAGCACCAAGAAACGCAAACACGCAAAAATGCGCCGTTTTTCGCACAATGTGGTCAATATCAAGGAGTATATCCTCTTTTTCCCACACCTCAAGTTCTTCAAAACCGCTGACAAATATAGGAGCGAGAATATCCGCAATACTGCCGCTGCGCTCCGCCGATTCTGTTGCGGGCTCATTTGACATAAAGAAAATCAACGCGCACCATGCAAGTGCAAGAATTATCGCAAAAATATAGACTTTTTGGGAAGAATAAAGCTTTATTTTTGGCATCTCTGTTTGTAACCCTCTTCATAGATTTTTTCAACTTTGCCCGTCATAATTTTTCCCGTCAGACGGCAAATGTATTTGGAGTATGCAAACTTTGACATTTCCTCAAGTTTTTCAGGTTTGGACATAATCTTTTCAATGCTGTCAGCAAGGTTGGGCGCACTCTTTTGAGGAATGATATAACCGTTTTTGTCATTTTCAACAATATAAGAGTTTCCGCCGTAGTTTGTTGCAATAGCAGGCTTGGCAAGGCTCATCGCCTCGATTAGCGCCATGCTTGTTGCCTCTGTACCAAACGAACAGTTTATGATAACATCCATAATCTCGATGTACGGCGCAACATCGCCCGCAAATCCCGCAAAAATCACGCTGTCACAAAGTCCGAGTTCCTTTGTTTTAGCTTTTAGCATTTCCTCCGTTGCGCCGGTGCCGATAATGAGCACTTTCAGATTTTCACAGCCACGGTCGCGCATGATTTTCGCCGCCTCGATAAGGTAAATATGCCCCTTTACCTCCTCGAGTCTTGCAGACATACCGACAACAAAGTCGCCCTCTTTAATGCCAAGGGCGGCGCGAAGTTCGTCCGCCTCTTCACGGCTGACATTGCGAAGCGGTTCGGCACCGTTGATAACAACCTCAATTTTTTTGGGGTTTGCGCCCATTGCGGTAAGGTTTTCTTTTGTAGACTCCGACACAGCAATCATCTGTGTTGAAAGCGTGTTATTGATAAATCCGCAAACATTGCGAAGTGGGAAACGGGTAAGTATGGGACGCGGCGCAAATGTGGAGTGGCGTGTGTGAATACGCACCTTTACCCCCGCTAAAAATGCCGCAAGGCGTGCAGAAAATGCCGCGTGTGTATGCACAATATCGGGTTTTTCGGTTTTGAAAATTTTTACATACTCGCCAATGGCACCAATATCAAGTGACTTGTCCGCGCCGCCCTCGGTGCAGATATAACTGAAACCGAGCGCATCAATGCGCGGTATGAGTTTACTGCCAAACGGCAACACAACTTTCACATCAAAGCGGCTTCGGTCAATGTTGCGAAGCGTGGTCAACAGCACCGTACCCGCACCGCCGATATTTGTATCGCTGATTACATGAATTACTTTTACCATTATTTATTTCTCCTTAAAAACGCGCGTATTTCGCTTGGCAAAAGCAAAATCAAAAGCACACCGTAAACGGCTATGCCAACTCCGCCAACCAAGCCAACGCGAAGGATATCAAGATTTATGTTCAAATGTGTATTTGCAAAATACACGCAAACGCTCATAAACGCCATTGCCGCAACCGACTTTGCAATATCAATAAAATCGCGGGCGTTAAACAGCGCGCCGTCCTTTGAAATGAGCAAATAGTTAAGCAACGCGCATATCGCAATTGTTATTGAAGATGCAACAGCGATACCGTAAAAACCTTGTGCTTTAACAAGAACGCTTACAATAATTATATTTGCCACAATCGCAATGCACGAAGCAAACATTGGCATTTTTACCTTTTGTTTTGCAAAAAACAGTTTTGTCAAAACCTCGTTTGCAGACATAAACGGAATTCCGAGTGCAAGAAACTTGAGTACAGAGGCGGTCATTTTTGCATCGTATTCGGTAAACTCGCCGCGCATGTATATCATGCGGGTAACGGGCTCGGACAGCAAGAATATCCCCGCCGCAAGCGGAATCATGAGATAAAGCAAAATTTTTACCGATGACGCCGCAAATGTGCGCGCACCGTTGCTATCCCCCTCCGCCTCTGCGCGAGAAAGACGCGGGAACAAAAGGTTGGTCGCAACAAATGAGAAGACGCCCACAATGATAATGTAAAGACGGTTAGCGTAGTTAACCATGGTAATGCCGCTGTCCCCCTCAAATCCGGAGGCAAAGCGGGTATTTATCACATTGCACACGGGTT
>JAZQWE010000128.1:0-1022 GCA_045632225.1 Eubacteriales bacterium
CTATTGAGGATTTGTGGGCATTTAATGATGAGGCGCTTGCACGAACTGTTGCGGCATCGGTTATTCCCACGATTTCTGCAGTCGGTCATGAAACCGACTTTACCATTTGTGACTTCGTTGCAGACAGACGCGCGCCAACCCCAAGTGCGGCGGCGGAACTTGCCGTGCCTGAAACTCACGAGCTCATGCATAAGATTGACAATATAATTGGTAGAATGTCACTTTTGCTTACCCGCAGGATTGACAGCGGCAAGCAAATTCTTGATTTTTACAAAACTCAGGGCGTGTTTGCATACCCCGAAAGAATGTTTGAAGAGCGGAAGATGAGATTGCTTATGGCGGGGCAACACCTTGAAGGTGCAATAGGAACCAAACTCACGCAAACCCGCAGTTCGCTTATGCAATGTACTGCGAAACTTGAGGCGCTGAGTCCTCTCGGTATTCTTTCGCGTGGCTATTCTGTTGCCGCTACTGAAGACGGCAAAGTAGTAAAGTCTGTTAAAGATGTATCGTCGGGGGATAAGATTTCGTTAAGACTTTCCGATGGTAATGTCGATGCAACGGTAAATTAAGGAGAAGTTATAATGGCGGATAAAAAAGAAAGAACATTTGAAGAGGCGATGGCTCGCCTTGAGGAAATAGTACGCGCGCTTGACGGGGGCACAGCAGGCCTTGACGATTCACTCGGACTTTTTGAAGAGGGAATTGCTCTTGTGAAACTTTGCAATGCAAAACTCGAGGGTGCGGAGCAAAAGGTAAAACTTCTTGCCAAGGGCGAAGACGGTACTTTGGTGGAAACTGATTTTTCGGGAGGCGCAAAATAATGCGCGATATTATGACAGCAATTCAAGAAAATGCTGAACTTGTTGAAAAGCAACTAAAGGTTTTTCTTGATAAAAAGAAAAACACAACGCTTTATAAGGCTATGGAATACAGCCTTATGTGCGGTGGAAAGCGAATCCGTCCTTTTTTAGCAATAGAGTTTTGCAATCTCTTTGGCGGTGATAAGAGAGCTGCGCTTC
>JAZQWE010000129.1:0-3327 GCA_045632225.1 Eubacteriales bacterium
GCATCGGAGGCAAATTTATTCATGCCCATGCCCATTGTCGCTTTTGCTACCGCCAAAGCATTTTCTCCATGACAAACCGTAATGTGATACGGCTGACCGTTGCATGCAGACGGTGCAAGGCGCGCAGATGCCAAAATCGCATCAATTTTTTCGCGCTGTACCTCCCTTGTTGCATCATAACTGCGGCAAGATTGACGCGTATTTGCTATTTCTGTAAAATTCATTATAATCTCCTGCTCATACCACAAAAGCCTTGCATTTGCAAGGCTTTTGTATCTTTTAAAATGCGATTTGCTTAAAGAGTGCCACAAGGCAAAGGATGATTGCGCAAGGAACATACAAATATCTGCCCGCAAAGTACCAAAAAGCACCGAGAGGCTTCTTTGTGCCCTTGTTTATCTCAAACATAATGTCATCCTTTTTCATTACCCAGAACCAAGAAATTGCACCAATTGTTGCACCGAGGGGAATTATATAAATCGAAACAATATCCATCCAAGGACCCCAATCGAAAATGGGTTCCATGAAAAGTCCAAAGCCAAGGCAAATAATGCAGAGAATGCAGAGCACCACGATGCGATTAAGCTTGGGGAACTTATTCTGGAGCGATTCGCCAACCGCTTCAAACATATTCTGAAGCGAGCTTACACCCGCAAACACCATTGCGGTGTAAAGGAAAATTGCAAACACCTGACCAAACGGGATGTCCTGCAAAATTCTCGGAAGAGTTACAAACAAAAGCGCGGGGCCTGCACCAACATCAAGACCGTATGCAAAGCAAGCGGGGATAATAACAAGCGCGGCAACAAGTGCGGCAATTGTGTCAAAAATTGCCGTGCGAATTGCAAGACTCGGTGCATTTTCTTCGTCACCAAGGTATGCACCGTAAACAATCATACCGCTACCTGTAACAGAAAGCGAGAAGAATGCCTGACCCATTGCCCATACCCATACCATGGGGTCTGCAAGTTTGCTCCAATCGGGATTAAACATGAATTTATACCCCTCTACAGCGCCGGGAAGCATGGAAACTCTGATGGCAAGAATAACGAAAACGATAAAGAATATCGGCATCATTATCTTATTGCTCTTTTCAATGCTCTTTGCACCGAGAAGAAGTGTAAGAAGTGTACCGACCACCACAATGATGTGGAAAGGCACTACCGAAAATTCAGTTTCGGAAACACCCGCAAACCATGTAGCGGTATCAACATGCATAAGTGTGCCCGTTACTGATGCAAAAAATGCTTTAAGCACATAGGATACGATTACTGCATAGCCGATTGCAATACACATTGAGCCGGCAAGAGGAAGCCACCCCAAAACACCGCCGGTCTTGCCCGCAATATTTCCGCGTGTCGCCCACGCGTTGCGATATGCGCCAAGAGTACCGGTTTTTGCACGGCGACCGATTGCATACTCAGCACAAAGGCCAACTACACTAAAAAGTGCGATAAAGATAAGATATGCAACAAGGAATGCGCCGCCACCATTTGAACCGAGTTTTGCGGGAAATCCCCACACATTAGCCATACCAACCGCAGAGCCTACTGCAGAAAGTATGAATCCCCAGCGGGTCGAAAACTTTGCATTTTTCTTTTGTGTCATGTCTTTTTTCCTTTAAAAATCAAATAATAAATGAAAGTGCAAGAAATGCCGCATAGATTGCAAGAAGCGAAATACCCTGCAAACGGGAAAGTTTTTCTCTGATCATTGTGGGGACAATGAGAATTGCCATTACGCCGAGCATTACGGGAATGTCTACGATGAGCGAAGAGTTAATTCCCGCGATTGTGCCGGACTCTGGCAAATCAAAGGGATTGAGGGTAATAGCCATACCGCTTACAAGCACTAGGTTGAAAAGGTTTGCACCGATGATGTTGCCAAGTGAAAGCAAGCCGTGTCCCTTTGCAAGGGAGGTAATTGCAGTTACAAGTTCGGGGAGGGATGTACCAACCGCAACGATGGTAAGACCGATTACCTTTTCGGAAACGCCAAGTTTTTCTGCGATGATTGTAGCGTTATCTACAAGCAAGTCTGCGCCTACAGCAATGAGTGCCGCACCGATAACGAGCATGATAATATCCTTGAGCAAAGAGCCCTTTGCGACCTCTTCTTCATGCGCTTCGGTTTCTTCGCTTGCGGAATTATCTTTTTTCATGCTGAGCACGGTAAGTGTCATGTAAAGCACAAATGTGCAAAGCAAAATAATACCGACAATGCGGGAGAATGTGCCAAAATATGCAACTCCGCAATAGAGTGCCGCCGCACCAAAGAAGAATATAACGGGCAATGTCATAGTCTTTCTTGCCGCAACACCGGGTTTAATTGCAATGGTGAGAGCTGCGATAAGAGAGGTGTTGCAAATGATGGAACCAATTGCATTGCCGTATGCAATGGAACCACTACCTTGAAGTGCCGCACCTGCGGAAACCATTACCTCGGGAAGTGTTGTACCAATGGAAACAACGGTTGCACCAATCAAAATTTCGGGAAGATGAAAACGACGAGCAATACCAGTAGCGCCGTCAACAAACCAGTCGCCGCCCTTAATAAGCAAAACGAAACCGGCAATCAAAAGCAAAATTGGAACTAACATAATTTTTTCTCCTTAAATATATACTTAAAATCGTACTTAAAGAGGATAACATTTTTTTACAAAAAAAGCAATAGAATTTTCAAAAAAGTGTTATTTTTCCCCTATGGCAAAAATGTTTCTAAAAAGCCAATAAACTTCGGTGTCCACCACTCTTTATACCCCTTTAGTGTCGGGTGAATTCTGTCTTTCATATAAAGCGCATAATCCACTTGAGGAACAGAGCGCATTTCGCTGTCATCGTAAAGATTTATAACCGAAAAATCAAGTTCGCTTGCGAGTTTCTTTAAAAGTTCCACCATTTCAAAATAGCGTTCATCGTCATAATAAGTGTTTGTATAAAAGACTATCGGGCACTTAAAATTGTTTTTTGCATAATCCACGATAAAGCGTATCGCCTCTTCGGTTTTTAAAATCGGAATTTTCCGTGCCGCATCGTTGGTGGAAAGTTGGCAAACAAAAAGGTCGATTTCAGGAAGATTTATGAGTCTTTTCAAGCGGGATACATACGAATTTTCACCCATATCCGCCAAAGTGGTTCCCGACACGGCTTCTTTTATACAATTAAAGCCGCACTGCTCTGCCATAATATCCGCAAAAGAAATCCCCTCGCTCGCATAACCGTATGTAACCGAGGATCCTAAAAACAACACATTTTTGCCTTTCAACTGCATATCCATACCTCCAAGTATTTTAAAAATATTGTATCAAATTCTTCGAGAAAATGCAAA
>JAZQWE010000130.1:0-6859 GCA_045632225.1 Eubacteriales bacterium
TCGCCCGTAAACTTAAAGTTTTTAAGCCCCTCAAGAAATTTCTCATCAAAAATGCCTTTTGAGCGCAGATAGTCGATGTCTTCTTTTGTGAATTTTAAATTTTTGATGTACTCGATGAACTGTTCAAGACCTGCACAAATAGCAAAGCCGCCGCCATCGGGAACATTGCGAAAGAACATATCAAAATATGTAATGCCGTCAGCCATGCCCGCCTTGAAATAGCCATTGGCCATTGTCAATTCATAGTAATCACAGAGCATAGTGAAATTTTGTCTTTTAGTCTCGCTCATTTTATCTCCTTGCTTAAAGCAATTCCAAAATACGGAATGTGTCGGGCGCAATCATAACCGCTCCCTCGCCTGTTTCGCCGCTGATTGTATCGCGCCACTTGCCCTGAATTTCAAATTTAATGGGGAATGAAACGCGACTTGCAACGGTCAAAAGTTTTTCGTCTTTATTTTCTCGCACAAAGGCAAAAAGACCGCCGTTGTGTTCAATCACTCTAAAGTCGCCGCCCGCATAAACGCTGTGCTCTTTTCTTATCTTGCCGAGTGCCTTGTAGTGCTCGGTGAGTTCTTTGCACTCATTGCCCCAAGGGAACGGCATGCGGCAAAACGGGTCGCGGTATCCTTCGATACCCGCTTCGTCACCGTAAAAAACAGAGGGGAAGCCGTAGAGCGTGTACTGAATGGCACTTGCTATTTTAAGCATTGCAACCGCGTAGGCTTTTTGGCCCTCATTCATGCGTAACTTGGAAAGTTCTTCGTTAGAAAGTCCCTCAGCGCTTCTGCCGACAAGTGCGGTGAGAATTCTTTCTGTGTCATGTGTGCCAAGAAGGTTCATAAGACAGTCACAAACCGCGCGCGGATAGCATGAATACAGTTCGGTTACGGTATTATAAAGCATGGTGCAATCGCCGCTTTTGATATATTGGATGATTGCATTCTTTGTGGGATAGTTCATTACGCTGTCGAGCTGTTTGCCGCGAAGATAGCGGCGGCGCGAGCCGTAGGCAACCTTTTCAGCGGCGTTTTCCCAAACCTCGCCGATTACAATTGCATCCTCGTCTGCTTTTTTCACAACATCGCGTAGTGAATCCAAAAATGTATCGGAAAGTTCGTCAGCAACATCAAGACGCCAACCGTTTATTCCTTGATTTATATAATTTTCGCAAACACCGCTTTTGCCTACAAAATATTCTCTGCAATCTTCGGCTGTGTGGTCAAGGCGCGGCAAAATGTCAATGCCCCACCAACACTCATACTTTTTAGGAAAGTGTATGAACTTGAACCAACGAGAATACGGCGACTTTTCGCTTTGATATGCGCCAAGGCTATCATAGTTGCCGTAACGGTTGAAATAGATGCTGTCATCGCCCGTGTGGTTAAATACGCCATCGAGAATAACCTTTATGCCGCGCTTTTTGCATTCACAAATAAGCGCATCAAACGCCTCTTTGCCGCCGAACATTTCGTCAATTTCAAGATAGTTGCCCGTGTCATATTTGTGGTTGGAGTACGCTTTGAAAATCGGGCTGAGATAAATGCAATTTACCGAAAGACTTTCGAGATAGTCAAGCTTTTCGATAACGCCCCAAAGACTACCGCCAAAAAACTGATTGTTTTTAAGCGGAGCGCCGGGATACGGTGCAAATTCGGGAATGCCCGTGTCCCAATCATCGCGCAAAATAGCATCGGCGCGGGTGGGGAGGGGCTTTGCACTTTTTGCAAAGCGGTCAACAAAAATATGGTACATGGTAGTACCGTAATACTTTTCGGGAGTTTTGAAATCCGCTTCATAAACCAAGAGAACAAAGCGGCGTGCAGGGTGCTCGCAAAGATTAAAATCTACATTATTGATGCTCGATGTATATAAAGTTTTGCTGTTGCTTGTCCAAAAACGGAAATCATAATAAAAGAGCCCGTCATTTTCGCCTTCGCAAAGTGATTTTAAATCAAGCGCAAAGGTATAAACATCACAACCGTCAACTTCCCCGTCATATACAGGGGAGAGGGATTTATCTTTGCAAGAGTCACGGCATATCACCATGAGCGGTGCGGAAAGTTGCATGCTCCTTGGGATGCGCAAAGTTATTTTTGGGATAGTGTTTATTGCAAAAGCGCCGCTTAAAGTAGCGTCTTTGCCGCAAACGGACTTGACAATAGCGATTTGCTGCATAGTGTCCTCGTTATAAAATTATTTTATGCGTGCCGCAAAAGCGGCACGCATAAGACATAGTAATTATTTGCCTTCCTTAACCATTCGTCTAAGGTTCCAGATACGCTCTGCATATTCATCAATGCTGCGGTCAGCGGCAAATTCACCGGCACCTGCAATATTGTTGATGGACATCTTGTTCCAAAGTTTCTGGTTGGGGTAAAGGGAGATTGCGCGGTCGTGCTCAGCCTTATATGATTCAAAGTCTGCAAGGCACATATAGGGGTCAGCTACGCCGCTCATGGAGATGAGGTAGTTTGCAATATCTGCAAAACTTTCACCTGCAAAGCCGCTGTAAAGACGGTCGATTGTACGCTTGAGAGCCGCGCTTGCGTGATAGTATTCCTGAGCGTGGTAGCCCTTTGTCCAAAGTTCGTCAACGCCGTCGCAGTCAAGGCCAAAGATAAACATATTGTCCTCGCCCGCTTCTTTACGCATTTCGATATTTGCACCGTCAAGAGTGCCGATGGTGAGCGCACCGTTAATCATGAGTTTCATACAGCCGGTGCCGCTTGCCTCTTTACCTGCAAGAGAAATCTGTTCGCTGATTTCGGCGGAGGGAACAAGGCTTTCAGCCATGCTTACGCTGTAGTTTTCAAGGAATACAACGCGGAGCTTTTCGCGGATGATGGGGTCAGCCTCAATTTCCTTGGAGATATAGCAAATGAGTTTGATAATCTGTTTGGCCATTGCATAGCCGGGAGCGGCTTTCGCACCAAAGAGGTAGGTCTGGGGAACGATATCAAGGTTGGGATTTTCCTTGAGGTCGAGGTAGGTGTTGATGATGTTGAGCGCATTGAGAAGCTGACGCTTGTACTCATGAAGTCGCTTAATCTGTACATCGAAAATAGAGTCGGGATTGATAATCTGACCGCTTACGCTCTTGAGTTTGTTTGCGAATGCCACTTTGTTTGCATGCTTGATTTCGGCAAGGCGTGCAAGTACACTGTCATCGTTTTCAAACTTACGGAACTCGTTGAGCGCTCTCGGATTCTTTTTATAATCTTCGCCGATGCACTCGTCAATAAGGGAGGTAAGACCGGGGTTGGAATAGCAGAGCCAACGGCGGTGAGCAATACCGTTTGTAACATTGGTAAAGCGCTCGGGATAGATGCGGTGGAAGTCCTTGAATACGGAGTTTACAAGGATGTCGGAGTGAATCTTGGAAACGCCGTTGATATGGTGTGAGCCGATAACTGCAAGGTTTGCCATTCTCACTCTGCCGTTTGCAAGAATTGCAAGGCCGGAGATCTTGTCCCAGTTAGCGGGGAGTTTATCCCATGCTTCTCTGCAGAAACGCTCGTTGATTTCTTTGATAATCATGTGCATGCGGGGGAGGGTGAGTGCAAAGAGCTGTTCATCCCATGTTTCAAGCGCTTCGGGGAGAACGGTGTGGTTTGTATAGGAAACGGTGCGGCAAACAATGCCCCACGCCTTGTCCCAATCAAAACGGTGATCGTCTACGAGGATGCGCATGAGTTCGGGAATGCAGAGTGCGGGGTGGGTATCGTTAATGTGGATTGCAACTTTGTCGGGGAGGTTATCAAGGGTACCGTAAACAGCCATGTGGTCGCGAAGGATGCTCTGTACCGAAGCACTAACAAGGAAGTACTGCTGTTTTAAGCGAAGGAGTTTACCCTCAACATGGTTGTCCGAGGGATAAAGTACCTTGGAAATGGTTTCTGCATTGGTGCTGTCTGCAAGTGCCTGCGCATACTGACCCTGAGTAAAGAGGGACATGTTAAAGTTGACAATGTCGCGTGCCTTCCAAAGACGGAGGTGGCCAACACCTTCGCTGTCAGCGCCGGAAATCATCATGTCATAGGGAACAGCTTCAATCTCGTCATAGTTTTCATAACCGATTTCGCAGTTGCCGTTAATCCACTTTTCGGAAATCTGACCGCCAAACTTCACCTTAAAGGTACGGTCGGTACGGGGAACGAGCCACACATCACCGCCGGGAAGCCAGATGTCGGGGAGTTCAAGCTGATAGCCGTCGATAATCTTCTGCTTGAAAAGACCGTATTCATAGCAGATGGAAAAACCGGTTGCGGGATAGTCGAGCGAAGCGAGAGAGTCCATAAAGCATGCCGCAAGACGGCCAAGACCGCCGTTGCCAAGACCTGCATCAGGCTCAAGTTCGTACAAACTTTCAATATCAAAGCCGAGCTTTTTAAGCGCACCTTTGTATGCCTCCACTACGCCAAGGTTGTGGAGGTTGGTTTTAAGCGAACGGCCGAGAAGGAATTCCATGCACATGTAGTATACGCGTTTACCCTCGGCATTGTTTACTTTGTCTTTAAAGGCTTTGCGCTTTTCTGTAAGGATGTCTTTAACTGTCATTGCAGTTGCTTTGTACATCTGTTCAGGAGAGGCATCCTTTGGGGTGCAACCGAAATAGCGGGAAAGTTTAAGTTCAAGCTGTTCGGCTACAGCTTTGATTTCTGCAGGTTTGGTACTCATTATTGGGTTACTCCTTGAAAAATTGTGGAAATATATTTGCCATATTAAATGACTTTAGGAATTGCCGCATTTTTGCGGCAATTCCCGAAAAGATTTTTTAAATTTAGAAAAGTTCGTTATACATCTCGAGATATTTCTCTGCGGATGCTCCCCAAGAAAAGTCAGTTTTCATAATCTTAGTAACAAGCTTTTTGCGAGCGGCTTTGTCGCGCCAAAGAGCGATTGCGGCATTTGTGCGCTCGTAAAGTTCGCCGTAGTAGTAGTGAGCGAAAGTAAAGCCGTTGCCAAAGATTTCGCCGTCAACTTCGTAATAGGGTTTGATTGAGTCATAAAGACCGCCCGTTTCGCGAACAACTGGGATTGCACCGTATCTTGATGCAATCATCTGTGAAAGACCGCAGGGTTCACTCTTGGAGGGCATGAGGAAGATGTCGCATGCCGCGTAAATCTTCTTGGATGTGTCGCGGTTGTAGAGAATGAGCGCGCGCATCTTATCGGGATGGCGTTCCTCAAGACTCTTCATAAAGTCCTCATAAACTTCCTCGCCCATGCCAAGAACAACTATCTGGACATCGTCCTCAAGAAGTTTGTCTGCAATGGGGGTGAAAAGGTCAAGACCCTTGTGAGAAACAAGTCGGGAGATGATAGCAATCATCGGAACATCATCGCGTACGGGGAGTCCGAGTTCTTTTTGAAGAGCTTTTTTGTTAGCGGCTTTTTTGGAAAGTGCTCTTGATGTGAACGGAGATGCAATTACGGTATCGGTTTCGGGATTGTACAAATCGTAGTCAATGCCGTTTAAAATACCGCGAACCTTAAGATGCTCTTTTACAAGCTGATAGTGAAGACCGTGAGCGTATGTCGGGTCCATAATCTCGGTTGCATATTTCGGGCTGACGGTGGAAACAAGTTCGCTTGCCTCGATAGCCGCTTTCATAAGGTTAATACAGCCATCATAGCACATAAGACCGAGATGTTCGTTGCCAAGACCGAATGTGCCGCCGAGAATATAGGGGTCATATTTGCCCTGGTACTCTATATTATGGATTGTAAATACGGTTTTTACTCTGTCATATCGCCAATCGTGCTGATATTTTACCTTGAGGTATACAACAGCAAGCGCCGCTTGCCAGTCATGTGCATGGAGCACATCGGGAACAAAGTCAATGTGGGGAAGTGCACTTAATACCGCCTCACAGAAGTAGGCATATCTTTCGGCATCGTCATAGTGGCCGTAGAGTTTGCCCTCTCTGCCGAAATACTGTTCGTTATCTACAAAGTAGTAGGTAACGCCCTTGAATTCAACTTTGCGAATACCTACATAGAGGTTACGCCAACTGAGCTGAACACTACCTTCATAAACAGTTTCCATCTTTGCGCGCCATTCATCCGATACGGCTTTGTAAAGGGGCATGATAACGCGAACATCAACATCTTCTCCGCCTGCTTTTTGAATTTCACAGGGGAGTGAGCCCATTACATCGCCAAGGCCGCCGGTTGCGGCAAAGGGAAGCGCCTCTGCGCCAACAAAAAGAATTTTTCTCATATTATAGCTCCTTTACCGATAAAGAAGGGGAGAGTTTCGTGGCCGGAAAGTTTTCTGCCGTCACGGATAACGGTGTTTTTATCTGTAATTACACAGTTAAGGTTTACATCCTTGCTGATAATGGAGTCCTGCATGATGATGGAGTTTTTGATAACCGCGCCGCGTGCAACTGTAACACCGCGGAAGATAATGGAGTTTTCAACAGTACCCTCGATAGTGCAACCGTCTGCGATGAGGGAGTTTGAAACCATTGCGCCCGCACGGTATTTTGTAGGAGCGGAACTGCGAACCTTTGTATAAACAGGGTGATAGGGGGTTTCAAAAAGGTCGGCACGAACTTCGCTCTTTAAAAGGTCCATGTTTGCGTTAAAGAATGCCGCAATGGAGTTTACAGATGCGGAGTAGCCATCAAAGTTGTAGATGTAATACTCAGAGTGCATTGCGTTTTTGCCAATGATGTCATGGTAGAAACTCTTGTAGCCGTGAGCCATTGCATCGCGGATAATGTTGAGGAGGTACAACCGCTTCATAACAAAAATGTCCATTGAAACATTGTGGTATCCGTCATCTGCGGCTGTATGCTCGGAAATATCGTCGATTTTGCCGACCATATCTGCGTCAATTAAAATTTCT
>JAZQWE010000131.1:0-2561 GCA_045632225.1 Eubacteriales bacterium
AACTTTTTTATAAAAAGTTTTCGCGCACCCTTTCAAAAATTTTGTAAAAAAGGCGGACATGCGCCGACTTTTTTACTCCTTAAAAACCGAACGCGGTGAGCGTTGCGCCGGCGAACGGTTTTGAAACCACTTTAAAATCCATAGGATTTCAAAGTGATGTTTTTACGGCAATATCTCCAAATCATCATACTTCGACTCATACTGCTCACCTTTGAGGTAGCTATCGTACATTGCTTTTGCGGTATGTGCGGCATCGGTGCCGCTTGCGCCCTGTTCAATTACAACAGCGATTGCCATTTTGGGTGATGCATACGGGGCAAAGCCGATGAAGAGCGCATTGTCGCTTCGGTCACCGCCGACCTGCGCCGTACCGGTTTTACCGCCCACGGCGATGTCATATCCACGGAAAATTCGCGCCGCAGAACCGCTTTCAACTACATCTTTCATCGCGCTTTTAACGGTCTGCAAAATGCCCTCGCGAAACTCAACCTTTGCCACAACCTCGGGAAAGTTTTCTTTAACAACTTCGCCGCTTGGAAACTCTCTTACCTCTTTTAAAAGATGTGCCTTGTAGCGGGTACCGCCATTTATCAACGCGCCCGTATAAACGGCAAGCTGAATGGGCGAAAACATATTGTCAGACTGACCGATTGCCGCCTGCAAGGTGTTTCCGGGCACCCAGATGTTGCCGCGACTTTCGCTGTACTCGGGGCCCGCCAAAATGCCTGCGGACTCACCGATTTCAATGCCCGTTTTTGTACCGAGGCCAAACTTTTTGGCATACTCGTTCATCTTTTCAATGCCAAGGCGGTTGCCCACCTCATAGAAAAAGACATTGCACGAGTTTTGAATAGCCTCTACAACATTCTGGTTGCCGTGGCCGCGATTGTAGCGCAGATAGTACCAACAGCGGGGATTGTATGAGCCAAAGGCGTAATAACCGCCGTCATAGACGGTGGTGTTGACCGTGATTACCCCCTCCTCAAGTGCCGCGGCGGCAACGCCGGGTTTAAATGTGGAACCGGGAGTGTATGTGCCAAGCACCGCGCGGTTGTAAAGCGGTCGGTTTTCGTCGGCGGCGTAAAGGCTGTAGTTTTCGAGATAGTCGGAAAGGTTGAATGTGGGGTATGAAGCAAGCGCAAGCACCTCTCCGCTACTTGGATCAATGGCAACAGCGGCGCCGCTGTTTGCATCCTCACCATCATGGTCGCCTTTTTCCTGCTTTGCCTTATCATGAATGATTTTTATATTATCTTTAAGCGCTTTTTCAGCGGAAATCTGCAAATCAATATCAATTGTAAGGTACACATCCTTGCCGGGGACGGGCTCTTTGACAACAGTTTTTGAAATGATATTGCCGTAAGCATCCTCGACAATTTTCATTATGCCGTTTTCGCCGCGCAAATACTCCTCGCAAACCTTTTCCATACCCGAGCGACCTACATAGGCATCGCCGCCATACCCTTTTTCGGTGTAGTAGTCGATTTCCTCGGCAGGAATTTGTCCTATGTGGCCGAGAATGTGAGAGGCATATCCGTCATAGATGTATGTGCGCGCCGCCTCCTCGGTCACCATGACCTGATTTATCGAAAGTTCTTTTACAAATGTAAGGGTTGAAAGTGGAACATTTTTAGCAATGGTATACGGCTCAACGCGGCTGAACTGCATGTATTCCATGTAAAAACGGGTGCGGAAAAGAATGTCCGCCTCTTCTTGCGAATAGTTTTCAACCGTTTCGCTTTTGGTAATGCTTGCAATGCCGTAGCGGGCGCGCAGATAATCAAAAAGTTCCTTATCCGTTGTGTCCTCATCAAGTTCAAGACGGCGCAAAAGCGAGGCGAATTTTGAGCGGTTTGTCGCGCTTGCGAAAAACTCACCGTCGCGGATATAGTTTGGATATGTGCCTTTAAACGGGAAAACGGGGTCGGTAAGACAACTTTCGCCGCCACCGTCTTTAACCGCCGCGCGTACCTTTAAAATAACATCGTTAAAATCGGCACTTCGCTTTGGCATGGCGCCGTACTCAAGGCTTATGCAATAGTTTGTGGTGTTTACTACAAGTGCTTTTCCGCATCGGTCATAAATCTCGCCGCGTGCCGCGTCAATGGAAACATACCTTGTGTTTGCACTTTCCTCGACAATGGCGTAGTAGTCCTGACCCGTAATCTGCACTCGCACAAGCAAAACAAGATAGGCGGCGCAGACAAAAATAAACAATGCACCGATTGCGGCAAGTCGCACGGTTGTATTGATTTGTTTCATATCCGCACCTCCTTTTCTTATTATTTATCGGTTTTTCTTTTTAAAGTTTTAAACATCGGGTAGATAAAAAGCGAAAGCAACGCCGAAATGAAAAATGATGGGAGCGTGCTTTGAGTCAAAATATCACCCGCGGCAATGCCCCAATTTGCAACGGGGGCAAAAAGCGAGATTACTGCGTACACAAAAAGTCCGCCAAGGGTGTAACACAGCCACGCAAAATAGTTTTTAACAAAAAAACTTTCAAACAGCCATGTGCACAAAATGGCAAAAACGGTGTAAAACACGGGATAAATCAGCGT
>JAZQWE010000132.1:0-1877 GCA_045632225.1 Eubacteriales bacterium
CCTAATCCGGCATTTGAACGCTACGGCATTCTGCCTCCGGTGACATATTATTTACGCCCTGACTTAGTGAGTCAAAAGCAACATTGCGATAAACAAAAACGCAATAACCCACAAACAGAGTTTAACTTTTTGAAATATTTCCGTTTAATGCGCATTTAGCATATTTTATTATATCACACTTTTAACAAAAATCTACATATATACAAAAAAAGTGATGCTTTCAAATCATATTTTTTGTTTTTCAAAGCCGTATACCCAGTCGGAGAAGCGATAATAAGCAAAGTAAATAACCGAACTTATTGTCCAGGTTATCGGATATGCCCAATAAATGTACTGAATTTCGCCGACAAACTTCATAATGGAAAGGACATATACAAGGCGAACTCCGCACCAGATTGAAAGCATAACTATCATCGGCACAAAAGCCTTGCCCGCACCGCGGCAAACTGCCGCAACCGCGTGCGAAAAAGCAAGTAAGAAGTAAAACGGCGCAAGCGTTCTTGCATGGAGTGCACCGAGTTCGATTACCCCCGGAGTTTTGTCAAATAAAGATATAAGCGTAGGGGCAAATGTGTAGTTGATCACACCCACCATCTCTGCAAGCACCATAGCGGAGAGAATGCCAAAACGAGCGCCTTTTTTCGCGCGATCATACTTCTTTGCACCAAGGTTTTGGCTGATAAATGTTGTTACCGCCATGTTAAATCCGACTATCGGCATAAACGCAAAGCCTTCTATCTTTGCCTGCGTACCAAACGCCGCCATCGCAAGTTTGCCAAAAGTGTTAACCTGCGATTGCAAAATTACATTTGCAAACCCGATTACAGAGTTTTGGACACCTGACGGTATACCATGGCGAACGATTTCGAAAAGAATATTGCGTGAAAAACGAAGTTCGGAAAGTCGAATGCGGAACTCAAATGAGGGTCTTGTAAGTCGCACAAAACAAAGCACAACGCTTGTCGCCTGCGAAATTACAGTTGCTATCGCCGCAGACCACACTCCAAAGCGGAATACACCAAGAAATAGCACATCAAGCGCTACATTTAAAAGTGAGGAGAAAATCAGATAATAAAGCGGGCGGCGACTGTCGCCAAGCGCATTCATAATTCCGCGACAGACATTGTACATAACCATGGCAATTGCGCCAAAAAAGTAATAGCGAAAGTATTCTATGGATTGCACAAGCACCTCGGGGTCCGTGTTCATCCACCTGAGAAAAGTGGGAGTAAAAAGCACACCAACCACCGTTAAAAAAGCTCCGCAACAGATACCGAGTGCAATATTCGTATGTATCGCTTTTCTCACATTTTCTCGGTTACCCGCGCCGAAATACCGTGAAATTACAATTCCCGCACCAAGCGAAACGCCCTCAAAAAAGCTTATCATCAAAAAGATAAGATTGCCCGACGAGCTTACCGCCGCAAGCGAGTCTGTGCCGAGAAATTTGCCAACCAAAAACGAGTCGGCTGTATTATAAAGTTGTTGAAAAATCTGACTTAAAAATACAGGCAGAGCAAAAATCAGTATGTTTTTATACGGACTGCCAACGGTCATATCTTTTGCACCGCCGCCCGCCTTTCGCAAAGTTTGAGTAACCATAAAATTTCTTTCGTAAAATATAGTAATTTGTTCGACTGTAAAAATTATAACTCTTATTTTAAAGACTTGCAATATGAATGCAGTTTTTTTGCAAAAATAAAAAGCCCCGAAAAACGGGGCTTTTTAGATGTTGTATTATTCCCACTCGCTCCCTAAACTCATAACTTAAACAATTTTGTATGGGTATTTTTACTCATATTATCGGGAGTGTTCAGATTATCCGTAAAATACGGACTGTCAAGATTTTTGTTGTCAGTATGTTGTCATATTAACAA
>JAZQWE010000133.1:0-2671 GCA_045632225.1 Eubacteriales bacterium
TTTACCCATAGAACGCAGTCAATGGTTACTTTTTGAATGAATATTTAAAAAGTGAAATAAAGTCGGTGTAAAAAATATTTTTTTGTGTAAAAAACACCCGAAATATATACAAAAGGATTAAAAAACGAAACAAAAAAGTACAAAAATTTAAACGAAAAAATATTATTTTAGTAGTGGACTTTTTGTTTAAAATTATGTATAATAACTATATAAAAGTCTGCCTGTAATGTAATTTTGTCCAAAAAACACATTATGCAGGCTTAAAGCGAAACAAATTTTATAGTGAGAAAGGAAAAACACTATGAGCAAAAAACTTTTAAGTGTTCTGCTTGTACTTTGCATGCTTCTCGGCATGTTCCCCGTAGTGCTTCCCGTAAGCGCTGAGGAAACTGCTGATGTAGTTGAAATTGGTACAGCGGACGAGCTTATCGCTCTTATGAACGATAGCACAAAATGGTCCGGCAACTATAAGTTGACCGCAGACATCGACCTTACCGGCTTGGCACAGTCGCCTATCGGTAATGTTGAAACCCCCTTTACCGGTACATTCGACGGTAACTATAATGACATCGAAGGTCTTAACATTGACACTACTGCTGATGCAGCTGTTAATGCAGGTCTTTTTGGTGTTGTAAATGGTGCAACCATCGAAAACCTTTCCGTTTACGGTTCTGTTAAGGGCGCAAGCACTATTGGCGATACTGCTTCTGAGTCTACCATTGGTACCGGTGCAATCGTTGGTTGTGCTACCGGCTCTGTAACCGTTAAAAATTGTGTTAACTATGCAACTGTTAACGGTGTTGCTCGTGTAGCGGGTATTATCGGTGCAATTGACCCTGTAACCGGTGCTGTTGTTATCAAAGACTGTGTTAACTTCGGCGCAATTACAGCAAGTTCGTATATTGCGGGCGGTATCGTTGGCCGTATTTTTGCAACCGGTGCTGCAACTGTTGACATTGACGGTTGTATCAATAATGCTGCTGTAAGTGCTCCTAAGCAGGTTGGCGGCATTCTCGGTCGTATTGATGTTGCTGGCGCGGCAACTACAGCAGGTCATGTAAATGTTGTAAACAGTGCAAACTATGCAACTATAACATCCGGTGCTACCTCTTCCGGTGACTATATCGGTGGCGTTATTGGCTTCCTTTCCAAGAACGGTAACTCCTCTTTCGTTGTAGAGAACTGCCTTAACGCAGGTCTTGTTGATGCTACCTATAAGTATGTAGGCGGTTTGGTTGGCTTCTTGCGTTCTTATATGACAGCAGATACAACCAGAACTTATATCCGCAACTGTATGAATATCGGCGCAGTTACTTGTGATGCAACAAGCTCTGTAACCGGCGGTATCGTTGGATGCGGTAACAACCAGGCTGGTGGATATACTCTCCTCCATTGTTACAACGCTGCATCCGTAGAAGGTGCAAACGATACATACGAAGGTGCAATTATTGCGGCAATTAAGTCTTCTTCTACTCAGAAGATTACACAGTGCTACTACCTCGACCTTGGCGAAACTCACGGTGTTACCTCTTACGGTACTGCTGTGTCTAAGGAAGCAAGCACAAGCGCAGATGCTTTTGTAGGCCTCACCTCCGACTATTGGATGTTTACCTCCAGCGGTCCCGAACTTATCACTTTCCACAATCATGATTATGCAGGCGAATATCATAGCGCAGGTTCTGACGGACACTATCTTGTTTGCTACTGCGGCGCTAACAGCAAAGTAGAAGAACACGTTGATAGCGATGCTAACAACACTTGTGATGTTTGCGGCGGCGTACTCGCATGTGATCATGCTAACACCGAAAAAACTTGGGTGACTGTAAATGCTTCTACTTGTGCAGTTGCAGGTCTTGAAAAGGAAGTTTGCCTTTGCGGTGATGATACCGGCGCAACAAGAGAGCTTGCTCTTGACGCTGACAACCATGTAAATCTTGGCTATGTTTGGTCTAAGAATGCAGAAACTGCTGCTTATGAAATCGTATGTCCCGATTGTAATGTAGCGGTTGTATCTCAGGCAGAAGCTCCTACTGTTTACCTTGGTAAATATGATGATGGCGTTTACGGCGGCGATGATGAGGCTGATGGCCTTACCAAAGCAACTCCCGTAGCAACCCTTGAAGAGGCAGTTGCAAGAATTGCGGCTACCGGCGGTAGGGTATATCTTACCAACCGTTACAATATTACCGGTACTACCATCAATCTCCCCACTTATACCGAAACTATCACCATCGGCTCTTATCTTAACAACGACGGTGTTGCTGCATACGGTTTCTACAACAACGGTGCAACAGCTATCCTCAATCTTGGTGGTCCTACCGTTCTTGATGCTATCGTATTCAAGGGTTCCGGTAGCGATGCTACTGCAACCAAGGGTCTTACCATGATCGTTGCTAACTGGAACGACCTCACCCTCGGTTATGTTCGTTCTATGGACAACCCCTATGTTTACATTATAGCTGGCGGTTATTACATCACTGAAAGCAACGATACTGCAAAAGAAGTTACCATTAACCTTGACGGTGCTTCCATGGTTAGCGGTTCTACCAGAACCTTCTATGACCGTGTATATCTTGGTGACCTCTTTAATGCGGCAGGTATTTCTTCCAACAATAAGAAGGTAACTCTTAATGTTCAGAAGGGCAAGAACCACAATGCAACTATCGACCTT
>JAZQWE010000134.1:0-1368 GCA_045632225.1 Eubacteriales bacterium
CTACCGCGCGCACTCTCTTTGAATCCCTTGGCGTAAAGTGCCACATGATCTCCGAAACCCCCGACGGTGTGAACATCAATACAAATTGCGGTTCCACCCATCTTGAAAATCTTATCGCGTATGTAAAGCAGAACAAACTCAGCGCAGGTATCGCTTTTGACGGCGACGCAGACCGCGTGCTTTGCGTTGACGGCCGCGGTGAGGTTGTTGACGGTGACATGATTATGGCAATCATGGCACTTGACTTTAAGGAACGCGGAATGCTCCGCGGCAACACCGTTGTCGGCACAATCATGTCAAACCTTGGCTTTATCAAATTCTGCGAGAAAAACGGTATTCGTTTTGAGGCTACCAAGGTTGGCGACAGATATGTGCTTGAAGAAATGTTGCTTGGCAACTATTGCCTTGGCGGCGAGCAATCCGGTCACATTATTTTCAAAAACTATGCGACCACCGGTGACGGTCAGCTTAGTGCAGTTCAACTTCTTTCATACATAAAGCGCAGCGGCAAAGAACTTGCCGAGCTTAAAACAGTTATGACCAAGTTCCCGCAGTTTATTGTAAACATCCGCACCACGGATGCCGCAAAACTTGCGTTCTACACCGATGACGATATTAAGTCGATTTTGGAAGACGGCGAGAAAAAACTTGGCGACAGCGGCAGACTTATCGTGCGCCCATCGGGTACCGAACCCCTTATCAGAATCATGACCGAGGGTGAGGACGAAAAGTTTACCGAGGCAATTGCGCATCAGGTTGCAGACCTCATCGAAGAAAAACTCAAGCAATACTAAGCAAATTACTTAAAAACTAACAAATAATATAAACGCTCAAAAAATGCACCTTTGGTGCATTAGCGCCAGACCGCAATGCGGTTAACGAGGTTTTGGGTGTATCGAATTTTCGGCGGATACCCAAACGGCACTACTGCGGCCGCACCTTTCTACAAACCGAGGGAGCAATTCCTCGACAAAATGAAACGGAGCAGAAATTTTATTTAATAAGGAGCGACTTTTGGAAGATGAGCGCCCGAAAGCCGTAAGGATAGATACCATGTGCGGAATCACAGGTTATGTAGGCGTAAAAAACGCGTCTGAAGTTGTAATTCGCGGCCTTAAAACACTTGAGTACAGAGGTTATGACTCTGCAGGTGTTGCCGCTTTTGTAGACGGAAAAATCGGCGTTGTAAAAGCCGTTGGCAAAGTTGCAAATGTTGAAAAGAAAATTGAAGAGCTCGGCACCCTCCGCGGTGCAACATGCGGTATCGGACACACACGCTGGGCAACCCACGGTGCCCCCTCCGATATAAACTCCCACCCCCACGGTACTGACAGAGTGAGAATTGTACATAACGGCATTATCGAAAAC
>JAZQWE010000135.1:0-3813 GCA_045632225.1 Eubacteriales bacterium
TCTTGTAATCAGATAATAAGTATTGTCTGGTTTTATAGTGTTCGAGTCCTTGGGTGTCAATATCCTGTCGAACCATACCGATTCCTTCGCAAAGATAAGTCGTGCAGCAGTAATAGTACGGCGGGCGAGAGCCACGGCCGGGGTATTCACTGCGAACCTCATATACGCGGCATTTTTCAAATACACCTACGGGAGTTTCAACCGTGGCGTGTTCATCAACAAAGGTGTAGGTCACAAAGCCATGGACAGAAACTCTTGATTCGCCGAGGGCAAGGTCGGCATACATCATGCAGTGATCGCATCGGCTGAAATCGTCCAATCGGGTATCTGTAAAAATGATACCGGGGCTCTCGCAATAGTAAAGCGAGCCGTTGATGTATTTGAGATGCTCCCCTCTGAAGGTAGGCACGCTCTCTGGTTTAGCAAGCATCTTACTCCAAGAAGAAATCGCAGACACGGCGTTTGCATAATAAACGCTTGTCGGTTCAAGCAACTCCTTGGCCAGCTTAACCGTCTCCATTGCCTCTTCATATCTGTCTTCCCAGAAATATTCAAAGGCCATCATTAAGTAGACATACCCGATGCTTAACGAGAAATTGTATTGCTTCAAAAATGGGATCTGAACTTCACGCATGAAGTCGATTTTTTCCTGTCCGTTCAGATGGTGGTTTTCCCAACTGGTGAAATTACACATCATCATATCGTTGTGACCAGCGAGGATAGCTTCCTTCCATCGAGTCATATCGGGCTTTTGATGCAGTGATCCATCGTAGATGACGGATGCTAGCAAATAGTTTTTGTTCTGCTCGTCATGCAACCCCTCAACGGCTTCAAGTGCCGCTTGATACACCTTCTCCAAGCCTTGATGATCATTTTTTAGTTTACACAATTCCAGTTCCTGTATGCGTTTCATAACAATAGTTACCAACGAGGGATTTTCTACGGTTTGATTCTTATTATCCATAACTCCAAATCCTTTCTGTAATTGTTTTCTTCCTTCACTTAAACGCCATTTGACCGTCCCTTCCGGAATCTCGAGTCGGATGGCTACATCCTTCACAGATAAGCCTTCGAAATAATGTAACTTGATAACTTCCTTGATTTTTTTACTCAAAGATTCCATTTCCTCATAGAGCCTATCATAAATATCATCGTTAGTTACATGCCACATACCGCATTCATCAGCATTGTCAAAATCCCAATTCTCAAAATCGGTTAAACTGACCGTCTCTAAAAGGTGGTCACGCATAACCATCTTTTTAGCATAATTCTTGGCAATTGCACAAACATATGCGCCAAACTTGTCTTGTGATGTCAATGCTTTTAACTGTATCCAAGCCGCAACAAAAGCTTCTTGCGCGGCATCCTCTGCCTTATAATGGTCATTGGTAATTTTGTATGCAGTTCCCAGCACCGCTTTCTCATGCCGGATAACTAACTCCTCAAATGCAAGACCATCTCCACATAGAGTCAATTCTACCAAGCGTTTATCACATTCATTTTTGTACATAGCCACGCAATCACCTCCTTGCAAATCGATTGTCAAATGTACGCATACTCGTCCTTATCATGAATCGGTCGAGTTTGTGTTTTAAGTGAGTTCAC
Organism: Eubacteriales bacterium; assembly: GCA_045632225.1. Taxonomy (GTDB): domain Bacteria; phylum Bacillota; class Clostridia; order Oscillospirales; family CAG-272; genus UMGS902. The sequence continues at coordinate 1,606 of JAZQWE010000135.1, forward strand.
TTATATGTTATAAAAAATTGGGGAAAGGTTGGGTTGGAAGAAAAATTTTCTGAATTTTAAAATACATATTGCAAACAATTATAACACAAAACTATGAATTATTCAATTCACTACATAGGACTCGTTTGCAAGCATGGCGTTAAAAGTCCGGTAGACCGCGGAAGCTTTTAACGCCCATCATCGCCAAGGGGGTCGTCTACCCTCTGCAAAATCTGTGTGCATCTAAATCGGACACACATCACAAACAAAAATCCGCGTTCGCAAGAATGCGGATTTTTGTTTGTATTATTCATTTTTCATGCGCCGCTTGCGACGCATTTCATCATTCATTATTCATTTGCTCCACGCGGATTTTTAATGAAAAATGAAGTCGCGTCGCTAATGAATAATTGAGGTAGCATTTCGCCCGTTGGTCGAAATGCATTTTTTTGATATAGATTCCCTACTGAACCAAAACCGTGGACAGATTTGAACCCCACACCGTAGGGGCGTTCATCGAACGCCCGCGGGCGACCAATGGTCGCCCCTACAATTCAAAAAATATTTACAAAGCCATAGATGCAACGGCATTTTTGACAGATTCGAACCACCGAAACATTTTTCCAACCATTTGGCGATTTTTTGTTGTGCGAATTTTATCAAATCGACAAATGATATCTTCATTTTAAGACTGACGTATGCTATAATATAATCACAAAAGCACAGGAGGATGATGATTATGAGTATCGGAAAAAACATTGCAAAATACAGAAAAGCAAAGGGATTCACACAAGAGGAATTGGGTGCAAAGCTTGGCGTAACCAATCAAGCGGTTTCGAAATGGGAATCGGAAGTTTCGATGCCCGATATTATGCTACTTCCCGAAATTGCAACTGCTTTGAATATTACATTGGATGATTTGCACGGCATAGCAAAAGAACCTGAAAAAGTATCGGTTTCAGCCGATGATTTTCCATCCTTTTGCCATCAGAAACTTATTGAACTGTTCTACTATAACACCAAAATGAGATTCACCCATATTGGTTCATCGGACAAAGAGCAATTAGAATTTCAAATCCAAAAGTTGATGGACGGTTGCAGAATCGGTTGCCTTTCCAATACGCAAGGTGCAATCGTTACCACTGAAGATTTTTCGTTCATTGATAGCACCTACAAAGTCGCCAATAGCGAAAATGTAATTAAAGGTCGAACAGACGATTATACTTTAATGTATTTAACCGATAAAAACTTTCGAAAAGTATTTTATTATCAGTACAAGACAGCTTTTGAAAAATCCAAGGTGAATAATACTGAATTCACTTTTGAGGAAATTATGAATGGTTGTAATCTTACAGAAGATGAAACCGCAGCAGCATTGAGGCTGTTAAAGGACACCCGCATCAATGAAGTTTATACCGATACGGCAACGAAAACAAAAAAGTATGTATTTTTAATTTCAAACGCCTTGTACGCTCATGCAATTTATAAGCTTGCCGAATTATTGTCTGAGGATGCTTGTTGGGCGGTTGTGAGAGATACATCTATGATTTCCGACTATGCATTCGAGAAATAGTTGATTTTTTCTATAAAATATGGTATAATATTTTCAACAATCCCAAAATCAAAACTTGGAGAACGATATGTTTACAACAGGTCATTTTATTTGGTTGGGCGCGATATGCGTAATTATCGCCATTGCATTTATATCCTTGAAAAAGTTTAAGATCCCCGAACACACAGTTGATAAAGCCGTGATGATACTACTCATCATACTTAAGATTTTCCATATGTCTCTCTCTATGAAGGAGTCGCAATTCGGCGGATATATCTTGAAACAGACTCAGCTCTCTTTTCACCTTTGCTCAATTATGATATACGCAGTTATATTTACCAATATCATAAAGAATAAAAAGGTGGTTGCCGTACTTAAGAGCTTTATGGTTCCCTGCCTTCTCATCGGAGCGGCTATGGCAATTCTTATCCCCACAGAAGGTGTAGATCCTTCGCTTCCGCGAGTATGGCAATATATGCTCATTCACGCCGTTCTTGTATTCTACGGAATCTATCTTGCGATAGTTGAAAAGGTGGATTTATCTATCAAGGCATATTTCAGAAACTTAAAGATGCTCCTTGTATTAACACTTGTAGCATTTCTTATGAATAGTGTCCTCGAACAGTACAAGACAAACTTCTTCTTTTTGCGCGTACCGCCTATGGACAACCTCCCTC
>JAZQWE010000136.1:0-1823 GCA_045632225.1 Eubacteriales bacterium
ATTATATCCATTTAACTATGCAGGCAAAATGCGGCAAAGCCGCTGTTTTAATTAAGTTTGGAGTTGCATTTTGCCATGAAGCGGTCAACATCAATTACAAAGCGTTCGTGAGTGCCCTCTCCGATAGGGCCTTTTTCATCAAAAGCCTCAAGTGCAAATACAAGTCTGCGACCGTCAACCGCTGTGAGAGTTGCGATGCAAGTGATTTGGATGCCGATAGGGGATGCGGCAAGGTGCTTTACATTAAGCATTGTGCCGACAGAAGACTTGCCCTCTTCGATATAGGGAGCAACACATTCAGAAGCGCATTTTTCCATAAGTGCTATCATTGCAGGGGTTGCATATACGGGCAAAAGTCCGCTACCAACGGTTGCGGCGGTTTTATCTGCAGTAACAGTTTCGGTTACGGTATGTTTAATTCCAATTTCCATAATAAGCCTCCAAAAACAAATTGCTAAATAAGTATACCACAGCGGTGATAATATTTCAAGGCGATTTTATTTTTTTATTGAAAGATTGGGAAAATAGGTGTATAATATATTGTATTACAAATTTTGAGGTTTATAATTTTATGAAAAGAGAAATTTTGACTGACAGAGTTGCCATTAACTACATTGATGTGGACAAATTCAAGTCCAACTATCTCTCTGTTTCCTTTGTTGTTCCTTTTGATAAAAATACAAGCGCGATGAATTCGCTTATTTTAAAGATTTTAAAGCGCGGTACCGTTTCGTATCCTAACATGATTGAACTCTCAAAGAAGCTTGAGTATCTGTATTCGGCAGACATATATACAAGAGCAACTTGTTTTGGTGAAACTCAACTTTTATCTTTTTCAATTGATGCTCTTGACAACCGTTTTGCACTTGATAATACCGATATTTTAAGCGGCGCTATGGATATTCTCGGAGAAATCATTTTTTCTCCGCTTACAGAGAAGGGCGTCTTTTGCCAGAATTATTTTGAAAGCGAAAAGCGAAACGAGCTTGATGATATTGCCGCAGAAATCAACAATAAGGCGAAATATGCAATTTCCCGTCTTAGCGAACACATGTTTGCAAATGAAGCATACCGTTTGTCTGCGCATGGAGATGTTGATGTTGTCAGCGCATTTACAAACGAAGAAGTTTTCGCACAGTACAAAAAGATTTTAAACAGCGCGGATATTGAGATCACATTTGTTGGGCACACAGATGAGGCTGCTCTAAAAGCGGCGCTTTTAAAGATGCTTAAAAAATACAATCCTACCGAAAGTGTTTCAACTTCTACAAATGTTGTAAGAGAAGTTGAAAGTGTAAAGGAAGTACGCGAAACTTGTGTTGGCAAGCAGGGTAACCTTGTAATGGGATTTCGCACCGGCACCGTTCTTGCTGACGGTGAGTATCCTAAAATGGCACTTTTATCCGAACTTTACGGCGGTAGTGCTAACTCTATGCTTTTCATGAATGTTCGTGAAAAAATGAGCCTTTGCTATTACTGTGCATCTGTACCCGAGGCTATAAAGGGGATTATGCTTGTGCGCGCGGGTATTGAAAACAAAAACTATGAAGTTGCACGCGATGCAATTTTGGAACAGCTTGAGAATATTAAAAACGGAAGTTTTTCGGATGAAGAATTACTTGCCGCAAAACTCTCACTTATAAACGCTTACAGAGAGATTTCCGATAATCCGCAAGCAATTAAAAACTGGTACACCGGACGCATACTTTCCGGAGTTGCTCAATCTCCTGACGAGGCGATTGCAGTTGTTGAAAAAATCACAAAAGAAGAAATAATTTCTACAGCAAAGAAAATTATGCTTGATACAGTTTATTTTCTTGAAG
>JAZQWE010000137.1:0-4317 GCA_045632225.1 Eubacteriales bacterium
ACTTTTTTCCTTTAACGATAATATACGTAATAGATAACTATGGTGCGAACCTCACCGCCGCGCTCAAGGTCGGGAGCGGTGATAATCACTCCGTCTTTTGAAAGGAGTTCCGATGCATTCATATCGGCGATTTTAGCACGAAGCAATACATCAGCAGATGCAAAAACAAGAATCTCATCATCCCTAATCGAGATACTGCCGCCTTTGCCGATAACCTCCTCGACACCGTCAATCTTCTCCCCCACATATTTAATTCGCTTATTGCTTATCATCTGTGCCATATTGCGCTTATATGCAATCGATGACGGATTCTTTTTTGAAAACATCGAGAAAATCGACATTACACAAGCTCCTCTTTAAGTTGACGGTCAAAAAGCATCTGCAATGTTTCTTCAGGCGCGGCGTTATTATACAGAATATCGTATACCGCCTCTGTTATAGGCAAATCTACATTATACTTTTTGCTCAAATTCACCATAGCCTTAGCGGTATAATATCCCTCTGCAAGGCTTTCAAACTTTTCTCCTTTTACAAAGGATTCACCAAACTGCCGGTTGTGGCTGAATTTTGAAAATACCGTTGCCTCATAATCACCAAGATGGCAAAGACCGTATGCAGAAAGTTCATTACCGCCCATTGCCTTAATAAGGCGGGCTACTTCTCTTGCGCCTCGAGCCATTAGCGCCCCTTTAAGCGAAGATATTCCATAACCGTCAAGCATACCTGCGGCAATTCCTATAACATTTTTTGCAGCCGCGCCAACCTCATTGCCAAGCAAATCGTTTCCGTAGTAAAAACGAATAAGTTTGCTTGAAAATTCATCAACAAGTCTGCGTTTAAGTTCATCATTATTTGAATCAATTACCATGCAGTTAGGTACACCGCGATAGAATTCCTGAACATGGCCGGGACCAATCCAAACAGCAACATTTTTAGAACTCAATCCTTCTTCTGCTATTTGACTAAGACGCATTCCGGTTTCAATTTCAATTCCCTTCATGCAAAGCACATAGTTTTTATCAGTAATCCCAGCCTCGCAAAGTTCGCCTATAAGACCGCGAAGCGATTGCGAAGGAATCGAAATTATAATAGTTTCCGCATCTTTTATATCATTTAAATCATAAACAAGTTTAATAGTTTCGCCAAGAGTCAAAAGTCCGTTTGAGCGACTCTTTGTAAACTCAATCATCTGTGGAGTGTCCTTAGGTCCGTAGAGTTTAACCTTGTGGCCGATGCTGTCAAGGTACCACGCGATGTACGACCCCCATCTACCTGCACCAATAACTGTTATTTTCATATACAATCTCCTTAGTCATTAGGTAGTCTGCCAACTTCTTTAAAGCCGTCGACATTTCCCTTTTGCAATGCGCCGAATATGCGGTGGCGCAAGCCTTTATTATCTTTTTCAAGTTGTCTTAAAAGTTGTTTCATGGTTTCCCGTTCTGTGTTTTTATCGGCCGGACACTTGCTTTCTGCCACGGGGAGTCCCGCCTTGTTTGCAAAATATCTAACCTCTTTTTCAGGAACATATACCATAGGTCTTATCAAATACAGTTCTGTATTTGACAGATATGTTACGGGTGAATAGCATCCTATTCTTCCCTCATAGAATAAGTTTAGCATAAATGTTTCTACGGTATCATCAAAATGATGTCCGAGCGCAACTTTATTGCATCCCATTTCTTTTGCGGCACTGTGCAAAGCTCCACGGCGCATTTTTGCGCAGAGCGAGCAAGGACTACTCTCTTTGCGAATATCAAATACAACTTTACCGATTTGTGTCTGTACTACCTTATATTCAATATCAAGTCGGCGGCAAAGCTCTTCGATTTCAGCATAATCCGCCCCCTCAAAACCAAGGTCTATTGTAGCGGCGCAAAGCGTGTATTTTTTTGTATAAAAGCGGCGGAGTTCAGCAAGCGCAATGAGCAATGTAAGCGAATCCTTACCGGCAGAAACTCCAACACATATACGGTCGCCGTCCTCTATCATACCGTAATCATCTGCGGCACGGCGAACATAACTTAAAATTCTTTGTATCTCTTTCATGTATTCCTTTTTGGCCTTACGGCATATACTTATATAAAACTTTAAAGTGAGGTATACTAATGGCTATAAAAATTTATATCGACCAAGGTCACAATCCGCAAAATCCGAATTCGGGCGCCGAGGGCAACGGACTTAGAGAGCAGGATTTAACATTTCGCATTGGGGTTGAACTTGCCAATTTAATCAATGCAAATCCCGCACTTGAAGCACGGCTTTCACGCCCAACGGAGGGAACGCAACTTGGTACAAGCAACGCATCAAGTCTTGCCGCAAGAGTAAACGATGCAAATTCTTGGGGTGCTGACTATTTCATAAGTTTGCACGCCAATGCATCAAGCGCGGCAAGCGCATCCGGAATAGAGGGGTATGTCTACGCACTTGATACTCCCGCAGAAGAACTATCCGAAGATATAGTAGAAAATCTATCCGAGGCAACGGGACTTCGCGACCGAGGAGTTTTTGCCCGCCCAAGCCTTTATGTTTTAAGAAAAACCGCAATGCCTGCAACGCTGATAGAACTCGGTTACATAACCAATGCAAATGACGCAAGACTTATGAATGAAAATCCAACTCTTTTTGCAAGAGGAATATACAACGGTATTTTGGATTATCTAAGTCTTTAAAGCTTGTTTTAATTTTTTCGCATAGTCAAAAGGCACCGCTAAATTTCCGCAACCTATCCCAAGTTTAATCTTTGGTTTATTGTCGCCGTGATAATCACTTCCGCCACTGCAAAGAAGTCCGTACTCTTTTGCAATATCAAGCGAGAATTGAGTTTCTTCTGCGTCATATTCGGAGTAATCGGTTTCAATTCCCAAAAGGCCAAGCGGCACGGCAATGTCTAAAAATTGTCTGACTTCTGCTCTGCTCAAACTCAAAAGCGGGTGAGCGAGCACAGGAGCCGCATTAGTATCAATAATAAATTTTATTGTTTCAAACACATCAAGACGGCATGGCGGTTTATAATGTCCCTCCGACGGCGAAAGCAGAGTTTCAAATCCTTCTTTTACCGTTGAAATTGCACCAAGTTCAATCAATGCGTTAGCAATGTGAACGCGGTTAACCACAGCGCTCTTAGAGCTTGCAACAATTGCATCATAATCAAGCATATATCCCGACTGACAAAGTGACTTTACTGTGGCGCGATTGCTTTCGTCTTTATATTTTCTCTGTTTGTCCAAATACGCATTATATTTTTCCAAACTCTCACTCGGAATGTATAGCGCAAGCAAATGAAGTTCCTTACCCCTGTAATCAACTGAAATTTCAACGCCGCAAACAGTTTCAACGCTCTTCCCTTTTGCGGCATTAACAAATTCAGTCAACCCCGCAACCGTATTATGGTCACAAAGCGCAACCGCAGAAAGTCCGATTCTTTGAGCCTCTTCTACGATCCAAGTAGGCGTGTTTTTGCCATCCGAAAAAACAGAATGTGTGTGCAAATCACAAAATTTTTTCATTTTTACATTCCCAGCATCGAAAAAAGTTCAGCCTCGGTGATAACGGCAATGTCAAGTTCCTTAGCCTTTGTAAGTTTGGAACCTGCTTCTTCACCGGCGAGAACATAGTTTGTTTTCTTAGAAACACTACCGCTTACCTTGCCGCCGTTTTTCTTTATAAGTTCCGCGGCTTCATCGCGTTTCATCGTCGGGAGAGTTCCTGTAATAACAAATGTGAGTCCTGCAAATTTCTCGCCCGCAGGAGCGGCAATGCTTTCGGTTAACACCCCTGCAGAAATCAGTTCATCCGCAATCATTCGGCTCTCGGGACGGTTAAAAAACTCAACAATACTTTTGGCAGTTATTTCACCTATATCGTTAATTTCGCAAAGTTCCTCAACGGTTGCAGCGAAGCACGCGTCAAGAGTTTTGTATTTTGCCGCAACAGTTGCCGCGGCAACCTCACCGACCTGACGGATTCCAAGCGCATAAATCAGTCTTTCAAGTCCTGCACTCTTTGATTTTTCAATAGCGTCAATCAAATTCTTTGCCGACTTTTCACCCATGCGGTCAAGTTTTTCTATATCCTCTGCTTTCAGATAATACAAATCTGCAACATTTTTCACAAGGTCATTTGCAATAAGCAAATCTATTATCTGCTGACCAAGTCCGTCAATGTTCATTGCTCCTTTTGAAGCAAAGTGAGCAATTGAACGCGAGCGTTTGGCGGGGCAAAACTCATTAACACATCTGATAGCCGCTTGAGATTCATCGCGCTCAACGGCACCGCCGCACGCCGGACAAACCAAGGGGATTTCATACTCCTTTT
>JAZQWE010000138.1:0-1312 GCA_045632225.1 Eubacteriales bacterium
ATTAAAATTATGTTTTTGGGGCGGACACGCGCCGACCCAAAAACTCCTTAAAAACCGCACGCGGTCGAGCGTGGCGCGAGCGAACGGTTTTGTTAACACATGAAAATGCTTGCATTTTCATGTGAGGAAAACTATAATTTATCTTTCCGTAATCTACTTTGTAACCATTACCGAAACACCGTCGGGAATGGCTGTGATTTTTGCATTCTTGTCGCCAAGGATTTCCTCTGCCTTTTCCATTGCTTCTGCAAGGGACTTTGCAGGTATCATGTGATACCCCTTTACAAGGTCATCGGGCGCGGTTGACACATAGATAACGCTTGCGCGCATTAAAATTCTTGACAAAATCTGTGTCATCCATTGGTCGCCAACGGTTTGATTTCTGCCGCGTGTCATAACCTCTGCATAAATTTCGGCGGGGGTCTTATCCACATTCATGCAATGATAAAACTCATCGCCGCCGGTACCGTCATTTGCCGCCGCCATCATAATGATAACGCCGCCCTTTCGTACCGCCGCCTCTGCCGCGGTCATGCCCTTTACGGACTGATAAATATTCTGGTCAAGCGGATAGCCGCCGTTTGTGGAAATTACAATATCACTTTCGGTTGCCTTTGCGCCGCAATACTGTGAAAGGAATGCGCAGCCCGCCTCGTGAGCGCGCTCAACATCACCGGCAACCGCATATACAACCTTTTTATCCTCGTTGATAACAACATTTACGATATACGCAAGTTTTGCCGCGCGTGCCGCCCACACCATGTCACGGTGAATTGGGTTGTTTTCGATGATACCCGTACGCGCATAATCGCTGTGAATAAACTCTGCGCAATGGTTTGCAAGCACGGTCTGCTTTGAGCAAACTCCGGGGAGAACGCTCTTTCTACCGCCCGAATATCCCGCAAAAAAGTGCGGCTCGATAAATCCCTCGGACACAAGCAAATCTGCCTCTACAGCAAGGCGATTGACAATACACTCACCACCCGAAGGAAGTGTGCCGATGTTAACAAGCATTTCGCTTTCTTCACAATCGTGAACATAGATTTTTTCTTTTGCTACAATTTCTTCACCGAATTTTGCAACAAGTTCGTCACGGGTTGTGCCGCGGTGACATCCGGTAGCGATAAGAATTGTAACATCTGCATTTGGATTGCCTGTGCGAATTTCGTCAAGCATAAAAGGAATAATAACTTTTGAGGGCACAGGGCGAGTATGGTCGCTTGCGATAATAACGACCTTGTCCTTGCCCTTTGCCAAAACGGAAAGTTTTTCACTGCCGTAGGGATTTGCCATTGCCGCCTTTACAAGATTT